>NZ_LSIS01000400.1:0-32637 GCF_001556365.1 Blastomonas sp. CCH1-A6
TTCGCTATCCGTTCGCCCTTTCCGTGCAGATACGTCACTTTCGTGTAGTCACCCCTACCATGAGGACAGCGACGCCATAGACGATCGCCGCGTCAGCGAAATCGAAATGGGCCAATTGTGGCCCAAGCCTGCGATACGCCTGAGACGCTGACCCCTATTTGTCGGGCGCGTCTCGGTGGACTCACCGGCCCCGCAGGGCCAGCTTTGCAAGCTGGGCGGCGCGTGGGTCAGTGCTGCTATCGCTGCAAGCAATCGCATCAGGTCGTCCGCACCGCACTTTTGCGATTGAGCCAGAAACCCGCAACCAGAATTGCCACGGCGATCAGCTGGGCCAGCACTGTCTCGGTCGTGGGGAACAGTCCAAGCATCTGTATGCGCGGTACCCCCGGCAGCGGCACCACTCCCAGGATCCCTGCCTCCTGAAGACCCGCTATTCCCTTTCCGGCAAGGACTACGGCAAGGATCGCGATGAGAATAGCACTCCACGAAAAGAACTGGGTAATCGGCAAACGGGTACTGTACCGAAGCATGATCCAGGCCAGCATGGCGAGCAGCACCGCCGCCGCCGCCGCGCCGCCCAGCATCGCCAATCCGTTTCCCTGGGCCCAAAGCGCGGCATAGAAAAGAATAGTTTCGAATACTTCCCTGTAGACAACAATGAAAGCCAGCAGGAAGAGGAACCACCCTGAGCGCTTGGACAAAGCGTGCGTCATCTTTTCCTTGATATAGCGCTGCCAAGCCTCGGCGTTGCTTTTCCCATGCATCCAGATTCCGACCGTAAGCAGGATAATCGCAGCGAATAGCGAGCCAAATCCCTCGGTAAGCTCTCGTGAAGCCCCACTGACACCTATGAAGTAAGTGGCGATGAACCAGCTGGCGACGCCGGCGGCAAGCGCCGCCACCCATCCACCGTGAACGAAGCCGAGCACTTCGGTGCGCTCCGTCTTTCGGAGGAAGGCGATCATCGCAACCACGATCAGCAACGCCTCAAGCCCCTCACGCAGCAGGACGCCGAACGCGCCAAGGAAGCTTGATGCGCTGCTTGCCTTTTCGGGCGCGAGCGCGGCCTCAGCTTCACCGAAGAGGCCTGCGAGCTCCTGATTGGCTGCTTGGACTTCAGCAAGCGGCCGGGCCTTGCCAATCGCCGCCCGAAGCGCGCCCATCGCCTGTTCGATCCTCGCCATCAGCTGCGGCTCGCGAGCGGCGAGCATCGGTTCCACGGGCTCGAAGCCGTCGAGATAGGCGGACAAGGCGAGGTCGGTGGCGGCCTGCCGATTCCCAGCCGCATAGGCTTTGAGGCTCGCATCGAGACGTTCGCGCGTAAGTGCAAGTGAACCGTTAGCGCGCGCCGTGACCATGTCCGGATGACGGCGCAGATAGGCAGTCACGGCCTCAGCCTTGTCAGGACCAATTTCGGCGGCAAGAGACGCTGGCGTCGCGCCGACGAACGCCGCCAGATTGGGATATCTCTGGCGGAGCGAAGCATCCTCGTGCCACAGCCGCTGACCATGTCCTGTCTCCGAAGTCGGATAGGCGAAGGTGCCGACGTAGAACGCAAGCGCCCAGCGATCTTGCTCCGGAAGCGAATCGAAGCCGGCCATCGCCGTACCGTCGAGACCTTGGGTGATGACCTGGTAGAGGCCGAACAGGCTGCGTTGATCGGCGCGAACCTTATCTTTGAATGCGATCGGCGGTGGATCAAGCCCGGCCGAAGCTGGGCCATGTCCGTCGCCCGCTGCGCCGTGACAGGATGCACAATTCTGAGCGTAGAGCGCGGACCCGCGCGCGAGGACCGGCGGTGCCGTTGGGGCGAGTGGCACGGGATAAGCAGCGAGTAGGGCGGATGCGAGCGCCTTTGATTGTGTGGCGACCCCAGCGGGAGCCGCCTTGGCGGCGATCGCCGCGCGCAACGCCCTAGTCTGGCGCAACAGATCGGCCTTGCCACTCTTGTCGGGCAAAGATCCGAGCCTGTTTTCTACCTGGCCCGCGAACTCCACCATCTCCGCATATTCGGCTTCACTGCTAACGCGTCCCCCGGAGACAGCACCAGCATAGTCGACGGCGACATAGTCGAGCAGCCGCCATACGGTCTGGACTTCCGTGTCGCTTGCGAGCGCCTGACCCGGCACGATTTGCGATAGAATCGCGGAAAGCAGCAATACGAACATATAACGGCACCCCTTTCCGACGGCTCTTATGCAGGGGCGGACAGGACCGAAGGACAGGCGCATCTAATAACCTCTAGTTGAGAATTATTCGCATCATAATCCTGTAGTCCCCACAGGATCAAGCGGCAAAACACGCTGTCGCTGATTAAGTGGCTGGAGGGCGTCCGTAGCCCACTTTAGTGAGCAGACCCTTCGTCTCACATCGAGTCGGGTAGCAGTACAGAACTCCAATATTCTTCAGGTTACGCGAGCGAGGGCAACCGCTCGCTGCCGCAGTAATCTATGGCGGAGGAGAAGTGGAGACTCGATCATGCTTCTAACCCTTGGCATGACCGACGTGGCGCTCCGAACGCGGAAACCGGCTGATAATCGCACGTCCCACGCGCTGCAGAATAACCGGTTTCGGGCGCCGAACCTTGACTCAATTCAGCATCAGGCAGAGATTGCGGACATGAGACAAGCGCACAAATTTGCGCTGATCTTAGGCGTCCTTCTCGGCCTGTTTGGACAGATAGCCACAGTTGCCGCAAGTCCCGCTGTGGCAACCGCCATAAGCGCGAACGCGGCAGCAACGATGCCCATGGACTGTGTCGGGATGACGCAGGACGATGGCGAGAAACCACTCCCCTGTCAGCGGATGACGCTCGCTTGCCTGGCAGGCATGGGGTGTCTCCCTTTATATGCGCTCGAGAGCCGGGGACCCCTCGCGGCTGAAACAGTGAGCGCGGATGTGCTTGTCGTCTTTCCATCTTATCCAGCGCTACACGGACGGTCGGCTCCGCCGGAACAGCATCCACCCGACACCTTGGCCTGACAACTCGCCAGGCGAACCCTCCCAAGCGCTGGACGGCCATAGGCTGCCCAGCCCCTCGGAGCCAGTTTGCCCACGGCACCTTCAGTCCGAGGAGAGAAATCATGAAAACCTTGATATTCACCGCCGCCACGGCCGCATTCACAATGCTCGTCGCCGCCCCGGTTCCGGCATTGGCCCAGGCAGATGTCGAGAAGCCGGCCACCGTCAAATGCGAGTGGCAACCCCAAGCTCCTGGTCCGCGCGCGCCGTTGCAGGGACCGGTCCGCGTTTGGGTCGACGGGAGCGATGTCTGCTGAGGCCGTGAAGTGATGGCGAGGGGCTAACTAGCCCTCGCCATCGATCATGGATTTGGCGAAACATTTGCCTGTCCCAACTTGTCGGAACTCTTCGGGAGGCGCTTCCACAGTGCCTCCCGAAGCCCTCATCGAATTACTTCTTGCTGATGTTGGTGACCTCGCCGGCATTGCCGTCGAGCTTCAGCTCGAAATTCACCTGATCGCCGACTTTCAGGATGTCGACCATGGTCGCAGCGATGCCGCTCATGACCTCCAAGCGGAGGCCGGACCCGAAGAGTATGGGCAGGAGTTCGGCGTACAGAAGGCGTCGCCCAGGCGGAGTTTAGCGAGCCGCAGATAATGTAGTGATCAGCGGGCACCCGACATGATCGCCGGAATTGCAGGCCCGCACGGTGTCGGCAAGGACCTGCTCCATGCGCTTCAAATCCGCGATCCGCGCGCGAACCTGCGTCAGATGCAAGGTCGCGATTTCGCGGGCATCGTCACATGAGACATCATCGGCGGTGGCAATGCCGAGCAGCGCGCGAATCTCGTCGAGCGTGAAGCCCAGTTCCCGTGCGCGCCGAACGAAATGCAGCCGCGCCACGTCCGCGGGGCCGAAGCTCCGATACCGGCCCCGCCGCGCCGCCTCGGGCAGGAGCCCGATCCGCTCATAATAGCGGATCGTCTCAATGTTGCAGCGTGTGCGCCGCGACAGTTCCCCGATTGCGATAATCTCCGATGTCGTCATCTTCTGCTCAAAATTGGGGGTTGAGTCTGTAGCGGCTACAGACGGTAGGATGCGATTCCGTTGATCACAAGGAGTCGCCCATCATGTCCGAACCGCCTGAACTGCGCCGTTCTTTGGGAGCGGAGGGCGCTGCTGTTCTCACGGTCGGCGGAATCGCGGCCGCCTTCGCCGTGGCATCCTGCTGCGCGCTGCCCATATTGCTCACCACCGCCGGCTTGGGTGCCGGATGGCTCGGCGGCATTGCCTTGGCGGCCAGCCCGTATCGGATGCTCCTGCTGTGCTTGAGCGCGCTCTTCCTGATCGGCGGCGCGATCATGCTCTGGCGGCAGCAGCGCGTGGCGATGACCTGCGCATCCGAGGGCGTCTGCACACCGCCTGCTGTGCGCGCGGTCCTTTTCATTGGCTTGCTGCTGGGAGTGACGTTGTTCTGGCTTGGCTATTCCTATGTCTGAGCGCGTTTTCGTTCCTCAATCGGTCCTCACCTGTCCGCTGTGCGGCACGACGAAGACGGAGACGATGCCGACGAACGCCTGCCAGTTTTTCTATGATTGCACCGGTTGCGGAGCGGTCTTGCGGCCGAAGACCGGCGATTGCTGCGTATTCTGCTCCTACGGGACCGTGCCGTGCCCGCCGATCCAACTCGCCGGGCCGGACGCCTCCTGCTGCACCTGACGATCGTTGGCCATGGCGGGCCGCCGGCATTCCGGCGACCCGCCCGGAGCAGGTCTGGAATCGACTACTGCTTTGTGATCGCGGTCACCTCGCCGGCATTGCCGTCGAGCTTCAGCTCGAAATTCACCTCATCGCCCACTTTCACGCTGTCGATGAGCGCCGGCGCGGCCTTGAATGCCATCGTCATAGCCGGCCAGTTGGCCTCGGCGATCGGGCCATGGTCGAGCGTGATCGTTCCGGCGGCCTTGTCGACGGCCGTCACTTTGCCGGTGCCCTTGGCCATCTTTGCTGTAGGGGACATCGCCATATTGCCCATGTCGCCCGCCATCGCGTTGGTTTCGGTAGCCGCCGGTGCCGATGGCAATCAGCACCGGATCGCGGTCGATGATCGCAGGGGTGGTGAAATCGCACAGCGCAGGCCGATCGACCGCATTGACCAGCAAGCCGCGTGCCTTGAGCCGTTCGACAGCGGCGATGGCCTCAGCCTCAGCCTCAGCCTCCAGCGCAACGATGGCGATGCGAGCATCGCGATTGTCCTCGGCGACGCAGATCCCCCCTGCCCGCTCGATCAGCCGCCGCTTCGCATCCGCCATCTCGCCATCGCCCAGCAGGATGATTGGCATCCCGCGCAGGTTCACGAAGATGGGAAGCTGGTTCACAGCCAGTCGGGCACGGTTTCCGCCGCCATGATCTCGGCAGGGCTGATGCGGTTGGCAACCACGGCATAGCGGTCGCCATCGACCAGCACCTCGGCGACGATGCCGCGGCTGTTATAGCTGCTCGCCATGGTCGCGCCATAGGCGCCGGCGGTCCGGAAGATCGCCAGGTCGCCATCGCTGACGGTGTCGATGTCGCGGCCCATGGCGAAAGTATCGCCACTCTCGCACACCGGCCCCACGATGTTCGCCGTCATCCGCGTGCCATCGGGCCGCACCGCCTCGAAATCATGCCAGGCGTCGTAGAGCGCGGGCCGGGCAAGGTCGTTCATCGCCGCATCGACGACCACGAAGGGGTCACGGATGCCTGGCTTGATACGGATCACGCGGGTGAGCAGAACGCCGGCATTTCCCGCGATCACGCGGCCCGGTTCGAACTGGATCACCGCATCCCAGTCGCGTGTCACCCGGGCAACCAGCGCGCCATAATCGGCAGGCGATGGTGGTTCGGTCGCGGCCTGATAGGGCACGCCCAGGCCGCCGCCCAGATCGACATGAGTGATCGTGTGTCCCTGCTCACGCAAATGCGCGACCAGCTCGCCGATCTTGCCGAACGCGGCTTCGAGCGGATCGAGGCTGAGCAGCTGGCTGCCGATATGCACCGCGACCCCGCGCAGCGCGATGCCGGGAAGCTGCGACAGGCGCTGATAGATGCCGGGACCGACATGCAGGCCGACGCCGAACTTGTTGTCGGCCTTGCCGGTCGAGATCTTGGCATGCGTCCCCGCATCGACATCGGGATTGATGCGCAGCGTCGCTTGCGCGGTCAGCCCCATCGCGGCGGCGACCGCAGCGAGCATGCGGCCTTCCTCTTCGGATTCGATGTTGAACTGGCCGATGCCCTTGGCCAGCGCATGGCGCATCTCGGCCTCGGTCTTGCCGACGCCCGAAAACACGATGTCATGCGCGGCAATCCCTGCCGCCAGCGCGCGGTCGAGCTCGCCTGCCGAGACGACATCGGCGCCATAACCGCGCCCCGCGAGCACCTTGAGCACGGCGAGGTTGGGGTTGGACTTCACCGCAAATGCCAGGTGCTTGCGTTCCACACCTGCCAGGCCTTCGCGAAACACATCGGCATGGCGCTCGAGCGTCGCGCGCGAATAGACATAGACGGGGGTGCCGACCTCTTCGGCAATGCGCGCCAGCGGAACGCGTTCGGCAAACAGCTCACCGTCTACCAGTGCGAAATGATCCATGAGGGGGACAGTCCTGTTATTCGGGAGGAAGGTCGAACGGATCGTCGACCCGCGCTTCGGACTTGCGGCGCAGCTCGACATTGCGCTCGGGCCGCGACTGGGTGCTCGGCTCGAGCAGCTCGTTGGGTCCGGCAGCACCGACAGCGCCATAAGCGGGAGGCACGGGTTTCATGCCCTCGACCGCGGTCAGCTTCTGCCGGCTGCCGCAGCCGGGCAGCGCGACCAGCGCGGTGAGCGCAGCAGCAGCGATCAGGGTTGCGGTACGCGGCATCGTCATTCTCCCGCCAGCGCGGCACGGGCGCGGGCCACCTGTTGCCTTACCTGATCGGGCGCGGTGCCGCCATAGCTGTTGCGGCTGGCGACCGAGGCATCGACCGACAGCGCGGGATAGACCGCCTCGGTAATGCGCGGGTCGATCGCCTGCAACTCGTCCAGCGCGAGCGCATCGAGCGCGACGCCCCTGCCCTCGGCCAGCTTGACCACCGCGCCGGTAATGTGATGCGCCTCGCGGAACGGGATGTCTGCCTGGCGCACCAGCCAGTCGGCAAGGTCGGTCGCAGTGGCAAAGCCGCGCTCGGTCGCCTTGCGCATCGCGGCGGTATCGAACCCGGTTTCGGCGACCATGCCGGTCATCGCGGCGAGGCTGAGCATCAGCAGGCCTTCGCATTCAAACACCGGCGGCTTGTCGTCCTGCATGTCCTTGGAATAGGCGAGCGGCAGGCCCTTCATCGTCACCATCAGCGCGGTCTGGCAGCCGATGATCCGCCCGGCATGGCCGCGCACCAGTTCCGCCGCATCGGGATTGCGCTTCTGCGGCATGATCGAAGATCCGGTCGAGAAGCTGTCGGGCAGCTTGACGAAGCCATAAGGCTGGCTCGCCCAGATGATGAATTCCTCGGCCAGCCGCGACAGGTGCAGCGCGCATTGCGCGGCGGCATTGAGATAGTCGAGCGCGAAGTCGCGGTCCGACACCGCATCGAGCGAATTGGCGGTGGGCCGGTCGAAACCGAGCGCGCTGGTCGTGGCATTGCGGTCGATCGGGAAGCCGGTTCCGGCGAGCGCCGCCGAGCCCAGCGGGCACTGGTTCATCCGCGCACGCGCGCTAGCAAAACGGTCGCGGTCGCGCGCGAACATCTCGTAATAGGCGAGCAGATGGTGGCCGAGCGTCACCGGCTGCGCGATCTGCAAATGGGTGAAGCCTGGCATGATCGCATCGACATGCTGTTCGGCTCGGTCGACAAGCGCGGTCTGCAGCGCCTTGAGCGCGGCATCGGCGGCATCGCAGGCATCGCGTACCCAGAGGCGGAAGTCGGTCGCGACCTGGTCGTTGCGCGAGCGCGCGGTGTGCAGCCGCCCCGCCGCCGGGCCAATCAGCTCGGCCAGCCGGGCCTCGACATGCATGTGAATGTCCTCGAGCGCCCAGTCCTCGGCGACGCCGTTCGCGGCATATTCCTCGGCAATCTGCTTGAGACCGGCGGTGATCGCCTCGGCATCGGCGGCGGGGATGATCCCCTGCGCGCCCAGCATCGCGACATGCGCCAGCGAGCCGTCAATATCCTGCCGCCACAGCGCCTTGTCGAACGGGATCGAAGCATTTATGGCCCGCATCACGTCGGATGGCCCGGCGGCGAAGCGTCCGCCCCACATGCTGTTGGAGTTGTTTCCCATGCCTATCGTCCATCTTTCGCGCCGCAGCCTCTGGCCGGTGGTGGCCCTGGCCGCTCTGACAACTGGCGCGTGCGATAGGCAATCGCCCGCCGGGGAGCAACCCGCAGGCGCGGAAAAAACCGCAGAAAAGGCAGGCCCGGATGTGCCGCTCTCAGGCACGCTCGACATCTCGCAGCGGGGCAAGGCTGCGCCCGATGTCAGCTTCAAGGATCCCGACGGCAAGACGGTCACGCTCGCCGCGTTCAAGGGCAAGCCGGTGCTGGTCAACCTCTGGGCTACCTGGTGCGGGCCTTGCGTGGTCGAGATGCCGACGCTCGATGCCCTGGCCGCGCGCGAAAAGGACCGGCTGGTCGTGCTCACCGTGTCGCAGGACATGCAGGATCTCGACAAGATCGCCCCGTTCTTTGCCGAAAAGGGCTTCAAGAACCTGCAGCCCTATACCGATCAGGAAAACAATCTGGGCTTCAGCTATCAGACCGGGGTGATGCCCACCACGGTGCTTTATGATGCGCAGGGCAAGGAAGTCTGGCGGATGATCGGCGGGATGGACTGGAACGGCACCCGTGCATCGGCGCTGATGGAAGGAACACTCGCCGCCAAGGACTAAGCGCCAGACATTACATCAGGATCGGCGCAATCACGCGGCAGCGCTTGCGCGGGCCTTCCTTCTTGGCGCGCGTAGGCACGGTCGCCACCCGCTTCTTGCCGACGCATTCCTCCTGCGCCGGGACATTGCGATCGAGGTTCACGAACGTCACCGGCAGCAGCGGCAGGGCTGCACCCAGAATCACGGTGAGGACATACTGGCTCGGCATGCGCGTGTGATGTCGCGCCCAGCCTGACCCGTAGCTGAACGAAACCTTGTTCCGCGCATTTTGTAGAATGGCGTTGCATCCGGGCAACGCATTGCCGACCATGGTGGGCGATGACAGGCTCGAACTGCCGACCCTCTCGGTGTAAACGAGATGCTCTACCAACTGAGCTAATCGCCCATGGTCGCTGGCAAGGCGCGTCCCCTGCCATTTTTGCATTCGGCTGGCAAGAGGCTTGGCGCTTTCCAATCTGCCCACCGCCCGCTATCGGCGCGGAACGGACAGCGGGTCCGACCTATTGGAGAATCATCTATGCGCCCTTCCGGCCGCGCCCCCGACGAAATGCGTGCCATCAGCATCGAAACCGGCTTTACCAAGCATGCCGAGGGCAGCTGCCTGATCGGTTTCGGCGATACCCGCGTGTTGGTGACCGCGAGCATCGAGGAGCGCCTGCCGCCTTGGCTCAAGGGCAAGGGCGAAGGCTGGGTCACGGCGGAATATTCTATGCTGCCGCGCGCGACCCACACGCGCGGGCAGCGCGAGGCAGCGAAGGGCAAGCAATCGGGGCGGACGCAGGAAATCCAGCGGCTGATCGGCCGTTCGCTGCGGGCCGTCGTCGACCTCAAGAAGCTCGGCGAGCGTCAGATCACGGTCGATTGCGACGTCATTCAGGCCGATGGCGGCACGCGCACCGCGTCGATCTCGGGCGCGTGGGTGGCGCTGCGCCTCGCAGTCAACGGACTGATGGCGCAAGGCCTCATCAAGGACGACCCGATCACCGCCAAGGTCGCCGCGATCAGCTGCGGCATCCATCAGGGCACGCCGGTGCTGGACCTCGACTATATCGAGGATTCGAACGCCGATGCCGATGCCAATTTCGTGCTGATCGAGGGCGGCAATATCGCCGAAGCGCAGGCCACTGCCGAGGGCGCACCCTATGACGAGGAAGCTTTGCTGCGCCTGCTGCGCCTCGCCCGCATGGGCTGCGCGCAGATTTTCGAGGCGCAGGGCAAGGCGGTCGGTTGACGTCATGGCGGCACGCAGGCTCGAACCTGGCAGGCTGGTGATCGCCAGCCATAATCAGGGCAAGGTGCGCGAGATCCGCGCGCTGCTCGAACCGTTCGGCATCGAGCCGGTCTCGGCGGGCGATCTCGGACTGCCCGAGCCCGAGGAAACTGGCACGACCTTCGCCGAGAACGCGCTGCTGAAAGCGCATGCTTCGGCCAAGGGGGCCAATTGCGTCGCGCTCGCCGATGACAGCGGGCTGTGCGTCGCGGCTCTAGGCGGCGCGCCGGGCGTCTACACCGCCGACTGGGCCGAGCGGCAATGGTTCGAGGGTGCGCCGGGGCGCGACTGGTACATGGCGATGGGCAAGGTCGAGGGACGCCTGTGCGAACTCGGCCCCCATGTCGATCGCAGCGCCTATTTCACCTGCACGCTGGCGCTCGCCTGGCCCGATGGGCATTCGGAAGTGTTCGAGGGGCAGGTCCACGGAGCGCTGACCTGGCCGCCGCGCGGCACGCTCGGCTTCGGTTACGATCCGGTCTTCGTCGCGAGCGGGTTCGATCAGACTTTCGCCGAGCTGGACCCTGCGCACAAGCACAGCATCAGTCACCGCGCCGATGCCTTTGCCAAGCTGGTCAAGGCCTGTCTTGACCGCTGAACCCCTGACTGCGTCTCCGGTGGCGGATGACCGGGCGGGGCCGCTGGCGCTCTATATCCACTGGCCGTTCTGCGTCTCCAAATGCCCCTATTGCGATTTCAACAGCCATGTCCGCGAGAGCGTTGACATCGCTGAATGGCAGGCGGCCCTGCTCGCTGATCTCGCGCATGAAGCCGCGATCCTGCCGGGCCGTGCGCTTGGATCGATCTTTTTCGGCGGTGGCACGCCGTCGCTGATGCCGCCCGCCCTGGTCGCGGCGCTGATCGATGCCGCCACCGGACATTGGCCTGCCAGTGATGACATCGAGATCACGCTCGAGGCCAATCCTTCCTCGGTCGAGGCTGCGCGCTTCGCCGATCTCGCGCGCGCGGGGGTCAACCGCGTGTCACTGGGGTTGCAGGCGCTCGACGATGCGACTTTGGGCTTTCTCGGCCGTGCGCATGGCGTCGACGAGGGGCTGCGCGCATTGGCCACCGCGCAGCAGCATTTCAGCCGTGTCTCGTTCGACCTGATCTATGCCCGGCCCGGCCAGACGCTCGGCCAATGGGAGGCGGAGCTGACGCGTGCGCTGTCCTTCGGTACCGGCCACCTCTCACTCTACCAGCTGACCATCGAGCCCGGCACGCGCTTCGAGACGCTGGTGCGCCGCGGCGAGCTCATCCCCGCCGATGACGACCATTGCGCCGATTTGTTTGAACTGACCCGCAGCCTGACCAGCGGGCACGGCCTGCCCGCCTATGAGATCAGCAACCATGCCCGGCCCGGCGAACAGAGCCGCCACAATCTCACCTATTGGCGCTATGGCGACTATGCCGGGATCGGTCCCGGCGCGCATGGACGGCGCGGGAGCCTTGCAACCGAGCGGCACCGCAAGCCCGAAAACTATCTCGCCGCCGTCGCGCGCAACGGTCATGGCCTCTCGGTCGAACGCCCTCTGGACGCGGAAACCCGTGCGATGGAAGCGCTTCTGATGGGCCTGCGCCTAGCCGAAGGAGTCGACCTGGCCCGGATCGCCGCGCTATCGGGCGTGGAAGAGGCTGCGCTGATGGACCGGGCGGCTGCCGAAAAGCTGTCGGCACTGGGCCTCGCGCACATGACCGCTTCGCATCTGACCGTGACCGAGCGAGGCATGCCGCTGCTCGATGCCCTGCTCGCCGAACTGGTCGCGATTGAGCCGCCGCAAGCGCTCTGATAGCCTGACCGCATGACCGCGAACCCGCCCCCGCATCTGCTCGAACGCTGGCGGTCGCACCTTGCCGATAACCGCCGCCGCTCGCTGCACACCGTGCGCGCCTATGTCGCCACTGCCGAGCGGCTGGTCGATTTTCTGGGCGACCATTGGGGTGATGCTCCGACCGACCGGCGCCTTGCTAGCGCGACAGCGGCGGACCTGCGCGCGTTCCTGGCATCAAGGCGCGGAGATGGCCTGACCAACCGCAGCACCGCGCGCGAACTGTCGGCAATCCGCGCCTTCCTGGCTTTTGCGGCGTCCGAAGCGGGCAGCGAGAGCGCGCCACCGCGCCTCAAGGGGCCGAGGCTCAAGCGCTCGCTCCCCCGCCCGATCGCGCCCGATGACATCATGGCCCTGGGCGATACCATGGCCGCGCGCGATGCTCCTGCCTGGGTGCAGGCGCGCGACTGGGCAGTGCTGCTGCTGCTTTATGGCGCAGGACTGCGAATCAGCGAAGTGACGGGACTGAAGGCCGAGATCCTGCCGGTCGGCGAGACGCTGCGCATCATCGGCAAGGGCAACAAGCCACGCGTCGTACCGGTGCTGCCGCAACTGCGCGAGGCGATCGCGCATTATGCTGCCCTCGCCCCCTTTGCGCTCGAACGTGACCAGCCGCTGTTCCGGGGCACGCGCGGCGGGCCGCTCTCGCCAGCGCTCGTCCGCCGGGCGATGATGAACGCGCGCCGCCTGCTCGGCCTGCCCGAGGATGCGACACCGCACGCGCTGCGCCACAGTTTTGCGACGCATCTGCTCGCGGGCGGCGTTGACCTGCGCTCGCTGCAGGAACTGCTCGGCCATGCGAGCCTGTCATCGACCCAGATCTACACCCAGGTCGATGCCGCGCACCTGCTCGACGTGTACGAGAACGCGCATCCGCGCGCCTGATCGCGCTCAGTCCTGCTGGACGGGATCGGGATGCGGCCGCCAGAAGATCACGCGGATCACATAGACCAGAATGATGATGCCGATGACCGCGGTCGAGGCGGGGCCGGTATATTTGTCGATCTCCTCGAACCGCGCGCCCAGCTGATAGCCGATTCCGGCGAACACCACGTTCCACACACCGGCCCCGGCAAAGGTCCAGACCAGGAACTTGGTGCGGCTCATCTCGAATATCCCGGCGGGCAGCGAGATCAGCGTGCGCACCGTCGGGATCATGCGCGCGAAGAACATGGTGGCGCCGCCATAGCGGTGGAACAGCAGGGTGAAGCGATCGATCTCGTACCGGTCGAGCGTGAACCAGCGGCCCCAGCGCGCAACGAAATGATCCAGCCGCTTGAGCCCGAACGCGCGCCCGATAGCGTACCAGAAATAATTGCCCGCGACCGATCCGATGGTGCCGGCAAGGATCACTACCCAAAGGTTCATGTTGCCCTTGCCAGCCTCGATCCCGGCCAGGCCCATGATCACCTCGGAAGGGATCGGCGGAAACACGTTTTCCAGCGCCATCAGGAACGCGACACCCCAATATCCGCCGCGCGCGACCAGATCGATGACGAAATCGCTCATGCCTTGTTCTCCAGCCGCGCCTCGATCGCGTCCCAGATCATGCCCGCAACATCGCTGTTGTTGAACGCGCTGATCGCGACGATGCCGGTCGGCGAGGTGACGTTGATCTCGGTCAGCCAATGGCCGCCGATCACATCGATACCCACGAACAGCAGCCCGCGTTCCTTGAGCTCGGGCCCCATGGCGTCGCAGATTTCCTGCTCGCGCTCGGTCAGCTCCGCCGCCTCGGCATAGCCGCCAACGGCCAGATTGGAGCGGAATTCGCCCTCGCCCGGCTTGCGGTTGATCGCGCCCGCGACCTTGCCATCGACCAGCACGATGCGCTTGTCGCCCTGCGCAACCTCGGGAAGGAAGGGCTGGACCATGAACGGCTCGCGCCAGATCTGGCCGAACAGCTCGACCAGCGCGGAAAGGTTCGCGCCATCCTCGCCGATCAGAAACACCGCCTTACCGCCATTGCCATGCAACGGCTTCACCACGATCGCGCCGTGCCTCGCCTGGAAGCGCTTCACCTCGTCGAGCGATCGGGTGATCAGCGTCGGCGGCATGAAGCGCTCGAAATCAAGCACATAGACCTTTTCGGGCGCATTGCGCACCGATGCGGGATCGTTCACCACAAGCGTGCGGCCCTTGAGCCGCTCGAGAATGTGGGTCGCAGTGATATAGCCGACATCAAAGGGCGGGTCCTGCCGCATGAGCACGACATCGACATCCTCGCCGAGATCGAGCCGCACCGGATCGCCAAAGCTGTAGTGATCGCCCGGCACGTTGCGCACCGTGACCGGGTGGGCGTGGCACGTGACCTGGCCCGCCTCGTAGCTGAGCGTCGCGACGTCATAATGATAGAGCGTATAGCCGCGCGCCTGTGCCGCCAGCATCAGCGCGAAGCTGCTGTCGCCCTTGATGTTGATGCCCGGCATCGGGTCCATCTGCACCGCGATTTTCATGGGGAAAAGCCTTTGTGTTGATCGATAACAGCGGCAGCGGCGGTCAGTCACCCTGCCAGACGTGCGTCAGATGGCGCGGCCAGCGCCCCGGCGCAAGCAGGATCACGTCGATGCGTGCATCCTGGCCGTCGCGCACGAAGCGCGGCATCAGCGCCTCGGCGGCGGCAGCGACGCGGCGCAGGCGGTGATGATCGATCGCCTCGTCGAGCTCGCGCAGGCTCTTACGGTGCTTGACCTCGACAAAGGCGACGATGCGCCCGCGCCGCGCCACCAGATCGATCTCGCCAAAGGGGGTGCGCACGCGATGGGCAAGGATGCGCCAGCCCTTGAGCCGCAGCCACCAGGCCGCGAGCGTCTCGGCGCGCCGTCCTGCCGCCTCGGCCTGTTTGCGCCGCGCTTCAGCCATCGCGCCGGGCCATGATCCGAGCATAGAGCGCCTTGCGATCGAGACCGAAGCGCTTTGCGACCTCACCTGCGGCCTTGCCCGGCGGCATGGCGGCAACCGCTTCGGCCAGCGCGGACTCGACCGCGTCCTCGTCCGCTTCGCCCTCGTCCTCGACAGGCGGGCCGACGACGATCACGATCTCGCCCTTGGGCGCCGCCTCGGCATAGCTTTCGGCCAACTCGGCCAGGGTGCCAGTGCGGGTCTCCTCGAATTTCTTGCTGATCTCGCGCACCACCGCCGCCTCACGGTTGCCGAGCCCGGCGTGCAGCGCCGCCAGGCATGCCGCAAGCCGCTTGGCGCTTTCGTAGAAGACCAGGGTCGCCGGGATCGCCGCCAGCGCCGCAATCTCCCGCTCGCGCGCGCCGGCCTTGTTGGGCAGGAAGCCATGAAAGTAAAATCTGTCGGTGGGCAGTCCCGCCAGGGTCAGCGCGACGATTACCGCAGACGGTCCCGGCACCGAATGGATCGCCACCCCCGCCGAACGCGCCTCGCGCACCAGCTTGTAGCCAGGATCGGAGATCAGCGGCGTGCCCGCATCGCTGACCAGCGCGACAGGCCCTTGTAATGCCGCGGAAATCAGCCGCTCGCGATCAGACGCGCGGGCATGGTCGTCATAACGTATGAGAGGGCGCTTGAAGCCGAGATGATGGAGCAGACCTCCCGTAACCCGGCTGTCCTCGCACGCGATCAGATCGGCCTGTTCCAGCACCCGCCGGGCGCGTTCCGAAAGATCACCAAGGTTGCCGATTGGGGTCGCAACGATATACAGGCCGGGTTCGGGATCATGAATCACGCGGATGTTCATGGACCGGCAGGGCGGGAGCGACAAGCAGTGAAACAGTTTTATCGCAAATGGCAGGCCATCCTCATGCTGGTGCTGGGGTCGATGGCCTTGGCTGCGTGCCAGACCATGGTGCCCAAGACCGCCCCGCCGCCGCCGCCCAGCCAGCAGCCGGACAAGCCGGTGACCAAGCCCGATGACGGCAAGATAACCGGCGTGCTGCCCACCGACGAAACGCGCCATCGCATCGCCCTTCTCCTGCCGCTTTCGGGCAAGGACGCCGCGGTCGGCAAGTCGATCGCCAATGCCACCACGCTCGCGCTGATGGACACAAAGGCCAGCAATATCCGCATCACCAGCTATGACACCGCGCTCGGCGCGCAGGCTGCCGCGCAGCGCGCGATCGCCGATGGCAACCGCCTGATCCTCGGCCCGCTGCTGGGCGACGACGTGGTCGCCATTGCCGCCGCCGCCAATGCCGCGCGCGTGCCGATCATCAGCTATTCCAACGATGTCGGCATCGCCGGCAACAACGTCTTCGTCATGGGATATGTGCCCGCCCAGTCGATCGACCGCGTCGTGCGCCATGCCCGCTCGCAGGGCATTACCCGTTTTGCGGCACTCGTCCCCGCCGGCACCTATGGTCAGCGCGCCTCCTCGGCGATGCTCGCCTCGGTCAAGGCTGCGGGCGGCACGGTCGTGTCGATGCAGAGCTATGGCGCGGGCAATACCGCGATTACCGCTGCGCTCAAGAAGATGCAGGGCGACACCGCCTATGAGGCGATCCTGATCGCCGATAGCGGCGCGGCGGCGATCCGCATCGTCCCACTGATCCGCGCCAATGGCGGAACCGATGCGCGCATCCTGGGCACCGAATTGTGGAACACCGAACGCGCCCTGCCCTCGTCGGCCGCGATGCGCGGTGCGTGGTTCGCCAGCGTCTCGGACGGCCTGTACCGCCAATATGCCGCAAAATACCGCGCGCAATTCGGCACCGATCCCTTCCGCCTCTCGACGCTCGGCTATGACAGCGTGCTGCTCACCACCCGCATCGCCCGCGACTGGAAGCCCGGCACCCCCTTCCCGATGGACCGCCTGCGCGATCCCGGCGGCTTTATCGGCCTGGACGGCGCGTTCCGCTTCGGGCGCAACGGCGTGGCGGAGCGGCTGCTGGAAGTACAGCAGGTCGGCGCGGGCACGCTGACGATTGCGTCGCCTGCTCCGAAGACGTTTGCGGATTGAGGCGCGTCGGACGAGAGCGCAGTCAGCCACAATTTCGAAACAAAAAAGCCGCCGGGGGAAACATCCTTCCGGCGGCTTTTCTTAGAAGTCTATGTTGTCGGGGAATTACCCGATCGACTGACCCGTCTTAGCCCAGTCGGCCATGAAGCCTTCGATGCCCTTGTCGGTCAGCACGTGCTTGAACAGGCCGCGGATCACGCTGGGTGGCATGGTGGCGACGTCCGCGCCGATGCGGGCGGATTCGAGCACGTGGATCGGGTGGCGGATCGAGGCGACCAGGATTTCGGTGTCGAAGGCGTAGTTGTCGTAGATCAGGCGGATGTCCTCGATCAGCGCCATGCCGTCGAAGCCGTTATCATCATGACGGCCGACGAAGGGCGAGATGAAGGTCGCGCCCGCCTTGGCCGCGAGCAGCGCCTGGTTGGCGGAGAAGCACAGGGTCACGTTGACCATGGTGCCATCGTCGGTCAGCTTCTTGCAGGTCTTGAGGCCGTCGAGCGTCAGCGGCACCTTGATCGCGACATTGTTGGCGATCTTGCGCAGGATCTCGGCCTCTTTCATCATCGTCTCATGGTCGAGCGCGACGACCTCTGCCGAGACCGGGCCTTCGACCAGCGCGCAGATTTCCTTGGTCACTTCCAGAAAATCGCGGCCCGACTTGGCGATCAACGACGGGTTGGTGGTGACGCCATCGAGCAGGCCGGTCGCGGCCAGATCGGCGATTTCGGCGGTGTCTGCGGTGTCGACGAAGAATTTCATGGGCTGGCTCCTCA
This sequence comes from Blastomonas sp. CCH1-A6, assembly GCF_001556365.1. Classification (NCBI taxonomy): domain Bacteria; kingdom Pseudomonadati; phylum Pseudomonadota; class Alphaproteobacteria; order Sphingomonadales; family Blastomonadaceae; genus Blastomonas; species Blastomonas sp. CCH1-A6. Next base: position 17,664 of record NZ_LSIS01000400.1, read on the forward strand.
GCAAGGGGGCGATTCTCGCTGGCCTATAGCGCGCGGGGGCGTGTGCGTTAACGGAAATCGGCCCGAGGGCGATCGTCGCCCATGCAAAAGGCCCGCCCCGCATATTGCGGAGCGGGCCCTTATCTGTCCTGGTTCCGGCAGAACCGGAACGCAGCGGATCAGTAGCGATATTCGTCCTTCTTGAACGGACCGGTGACCGGCACGTCGATATAGGCGGCCTGTTCCTTGGTCAGTTCGGTCAGCTTCACGCCCAGCTTGGCGAGGTGCAGACGGGCGACCTTCTCGTCCAGATGCTTGGGCAGAACGTACACTTCGTTCTGGTACTTGTTTGCACCGCTGAACAGTTCGATCTGGGCGAGCACCTGGTTGGTGAAGCTGGCCGACATCACGAAGCTGGGATGGCCGGTGGCGTTGCCGAGGTTCAGCAGGCGGCCCTTGGACAGCATGATGATGCGCTTGCCATCGGGGAATTCGACCATGTCGACCTGCGGCTTGATCTCGGTCCACTTCATGTTCTCGAGCGCATTGACCTGGATCTCGTTATCGAAATGGCCAATGTTGCCGACGATCGCCATATCCTTCATCGCGCGCATGTGATCGAGCGTGATGACGTCCTTGTTGCCGGTGGTGGTGACGAAGATGTCGGCGGTCGACACGACGTCTTCCAGCGTCTGCACGGCAAAGCCGTCCATCGCCGCCTGCAGGGCGCAGATCGGGTCGATTTCGGTGACGATCACGCGCGCGCCGGCGCCCTGCAGCGAGGCTGCCGAACCCTTGCCGACGTCGCCATAGCCGCACACCACGGCGACCTTGCCGGCCATCATCACGTCGGTGCCGCGACGGATGCCGTCAACCAGCGATTCCTTGCAGCCGTACTTGTTGTCGAACTTCGACTTGGTGACGCTGTCGTTGACGTTGATCGCGGGGAACGGCAGCTTGCCCTTCTTGGCGAGGTCATACAGGCGGTGCACGCCGGTGGTGGTCTCTTCCGACACGCCCTTGATGTTCTGGACGGTCTTGGTGAGGTAGCCCGGGGTCTGGGCCAGGCGGCGCTTCAGGACCTTGACGAAGCACTCTTCTTCCTCGTTGGTCGGGGTGAACAGCTCTTCACCCGCTTCGACGCGCGCGCCCCACAGCGCATACATCGTGGCGTCGCCGCCATCGTCGAGGATCATGTTGCAGGTGGTGCCTTCCTCGGCGCCCCAGTCGAAGATGCGGTCAACATATTCCCAATATTCTTCCAGCGTCTCGCCCTTGATGGCGAACACGGGAATGCCCTGCGCGGCGATCGCGGCGGCGGCATGGTCCTGGGTCGAATAGATGTTGCAGGTGGCCCAGCGCACTTCGGCACCCAGCGCGACCAGCGTCTCGATCAGCACGGCGGTCTGGATGGTCATGTGCAGCGAGCCGGTGATCTTGGCGCCCTTGAGCGGCTGAGCGGCGCGATATTCTTCGCGGATCGCCATCAGGCCGGGCATTTCGGTTTCGGCGATCGCGATTTCCTTGCGGCCGAAATCGGCGAGCGAAAGGTCGGCAACGACATAATCGTTGCGGTCGAGGGTCGGGGCACTGGCCACGCTATATCTCCTGAATGTCTGTCCGAATGGCCAAGGGGGCGATCGGAAACTCCGGCTCCCATAGCCAGACTCGGCCTGACAGGCAAATATAAAGATTCCTTTATATGCCTCGACCAAGACCAACAATCGGGAATTGAGGCAGGCTCGGCGATGGGCTCTTGCAATGCGCTGGCGACGGGACAACATGCAGCCCGGTTCCAATATCCAGCAGGAGACGAATGCCATGATCAACGTCGGCGACACCATCCCCAACACCAAGTTCGTCCGCGCGACCGCCGATGGGCCGCAGCAGGTCGAGGCGAAGGATTTCTTTGCGGGCAAGACCGTCGCGCTGTTCTCGGTACCCGGTGCGTTCACGCCGACCTGTTCGGCCCGTCACCTTCCCGGCTTTGTCGAAAAGGCCGATGCGCTCAAGGCCAAAGGGGTCGACGAGATCGCCTGTACCGCCGTCAACGATGCGTTCGTGATGGGCGCCTGGGGCAAGTCCGCCAATGCCGATTCGATCGCGATGCTCGCGGACGGCAATGGCGATTTCGTCGAGGCTCTGGGCCTCACCATGGACGGCACCGGCTTCGGCATGGGCAAGCGCGGCCAGCGGTTCGCCATGGTCGTCAAGGACGGTGTGGTGGACAAGCTGTTCGTCGAAGAGCCGGGCGACTTCAAGGTCAGCAGCGCGGACTACATGCTCGAGCAGCTTTGAACTTCGCTCAACGCCCTCTCCCCTCGCGGGGAGAGAGCTGTTCGGGCCTCAATAGCCCATCAGACCCATCACTTCCTTGCGCGAGCGATGGTCATCCAGGAAGCAGCCAAGAAGGCGACTGGTGATCATGCCGACGCCGGGCGTGCGCACGCCGCGCGCGGTCATGCAGCTGTGGCTCGCCTCGATCACCACCGCCACGCCATGCGGCTGCAGATGCTCCCAGATGCAGGCGGCGACCTCAGCTGTCAGACGCTCCTGTACCTGCAGACGCCGTGCATAGCCGTGCAGCACGCGCGCCAGCTTGGAAATGCCGACCACGCGATCCCTGGGCATATAGGCGATCGACGCCTTGCCGATGATCGGCGCCATATGGTGTTCGCAATGCGACTGGAACGGAATGTCCTTGAGCAGCACCAGCTCGTCATAACCGCCGACTTCCTCGAACGTGCGGCTGAGATGCACGCTGGGATCGTCGCCATAGCCCGAGCAATATTCCTTCCAGGCGCGCGCGACGCGCAGCGGTGTGTCACGCAAGCCCTCGCGCTCGGGATCGTCGCCGGTCCAGCGCAGCAAAGTGACGATCGCCTGCTGCACGTCCTGGGGAACGGGGATCTTGCCCTTTTCCGACAGATCGACGTCATCGTCGGCATCATGGTACAGCATCAGGAAATCCCCCTTCATCTTGGACTTCCGGGTCAGATAGGGAGCGCGCCATCGCACTACAACCTTGCATGGCCAAATGCGGAGGCGTGCGCGCAGCATCCTGAACGGGATCGCGGAACATTCTCCGCATTTGCGGGTTGCGCCAGATGAGTTGCAAAAAACAAACATATATTAGTTGTTAAATGCAACTTTTTTCTCTGGACCTTCCGTTACGTTTCCGCCACGATGTTGCGGTGCAATATCAAAATCCGGAGTCATCGATGCGCGTCCCCCCCAGATGCGCGCTCTTCGCTGCAGCGCTCGCGCTGCTCGTCAGCGCTTGTTCGTCCGAGCCGCCCCCGCCGCCTTCCCCGCCCGCAGCGACGGTCGCCGTGCCGCTGCAGCGCGAGGTGGTCGATTGGGACGAGTATATCGGCCGTTTCACCGCGGACGAGGATGTGCAGCTGGTCGCGCGCGTCTCGGGACCGATTGCGCGTGTCGCTTTCCGCGATGGTGGCGATGTCGGCAAGGGGCAGTTGCTGTTCGTGATCGACCAGCGACCTTTCCGCGCCGCATTGGCCGAAGCCGAGGCCAGCGTTGCCAGCGCCCGTGCTGCGCTCGCCAATGCCCAGGCCCAGGCAACGCGCGGCCGCGAACTGGTCGGCTTCGATGCCATCAGCCGTGAAGAAGCGGACACGCTCGCCGCCAATCTGCGCACCGCGCGCGCCTCGCTCGCCGCGGCCCAGGCGCGCCGCCAGCAGGCCCAGCTCGATCTTTCCTTTACCGAAGTGCGTGCGCCCATCTCGGGCCGCACCTCGAACCGGATGGTCGATGTCGGCGATTTCGTCACTGCCGGGCAGACCGAACTGACCCGCATCGTCCGCATCAACCCGATCCGTTTCAGCTTCGATGGCGCCGAGGCCTTCTATCTCAAATATATCCGCCAGGATGCGGGCGGGGAGCGGCGCAGTTCGCGCTATGCGCCCAATCCGGTCGAGATCCAGCTCGCCGACGAGCCGACGTTCCGCTGGCGAGGCCGCATGGCCTTCCTCAACAACGGCATCAGCCCCGATACCGGCACGATCACCGCCTATGCGATGGTCGACAATCCCAACGGTTTCCTCGTCCCCGGCATGTTCGGGCGCGCGCGGCTGCTGGGGTCGGGCACGTACAAGGCGATGCTCGTGCCCGACGAGGCGATCATCACCGATCAGACACGCAAGCTGGTCTTCGTTCTGGGCAAGGACAACAAGGTTGCGCCTCGTCCGGTCCAGACCGGACCGATGGTGGAAGGGCTGCGCGTGATCCGCGAAGGGATCGCGCCGACCGAGCGGATCGTCATCGACGGCCTCACCCGAATGCAGCCAGGCATGGTGGTGACCCCGCGCAAGGGCCAGATCAAGGCCCGCGCCAAGGATGACGCACCGATCGCGCAGCCCATTTCCACCCCCGCCCCCGCCCAGGCAACGGCGAGCTAAGCCATGCGCATCGCCCATTTCTGCATCGACCGCCCGATCTTCGCGGCGGTCCTGTCGATCCTGATCGTCATCTTCGGCGTGGTCGCCTATCCGACGCTGCCGGTATCGCAATATCCCGAGATCGCGCCGCCCACGGTGGTGGTGAGCGCGAGCTTCCCCGGCGCCAGCGCCGAAACCATTGCCGACGTCGTCGCCGCGCCGCTGGAGGAGTCGATCAACGGCGTCGAGGACATGCTGTACATGTCCTCGTCATCGACCGGTGATGGCAACCTGGCGATCACCGTCACCTTCGCCCAGGGTACCGATGTCGACCAGGCGCAGGTGCTGGTGCAGAACCGCGTCAGCAGCGCCGAACCGCGCCTGCCGCAGGAGGTGCGCCAGATCGGCGTGACGGTGCGCAAGAACTCGCCCGATCTGCTGATGGTCGCGAATTTCTTCTCGCCCGATGGCTCGCTGACCCAGCCCTATATCAGCAACTATGCGACGCTGCAGATCATCGACCGCATCTCGCGCATCGAGGGGGTCGGCTCGGCCAGGCTGTTCGGCGGGCGCGATTACAACATGCGCGTGTGGATCGACCCCGAACTGGCGGCCAGCCGCAACCTCACCGTGGACGAGATCGTCGGCAAGATCCGCGCGCAGAACGCGCAGGTATCAGCAGGCTCGATCGGCCAGCCACCGTTCAACAGTGGCGGTACCGCGTTCCAGCTCGGCGTGCAGACCCAGGGACGGCTGAGCACGCCCGAGGAGTTCGGCCAGATCGTGATCAAGCGCGACGGCCTGGCGCTCACGCGGCTTGCCGATGTGGCCCGCATTGAACTGGGTGCGCAGGATTACAGCGTCAACGCCTTTGCCAGCGGCAAGCCAACGGTGGCGCTCGCCATCTCGCAGTTGCCCGGGTCGAACGCGCTGACGGTCGCCAAGGCGGTCGAGGATGAGCTCAAGCGCGCCGAAGGCAATTTCCCGCCGGGCATGGCGTACAGCATCCCGTATAACCCGACCAGCTATGTCGAAGCGTCGATTGCGGCGGTGCAGGACACGCTGGTCGAGGCGATCATCCTCGTTGCCATCGTCGTGCTGTTGTTCCTGCAGAGCTGGCGCGCGGCGATCATCCCGATCATCGCCATCCCGATTGCGCTCGCGGGCGCGATTGCGGTGCTGGCGGCTTTGGGCTTCTCGCTCAACAGTCTCTCGCTGTTCGGCATGGTGCTGGCGATCGGCATCGTCGTCGACGACGCAATCGTTGTGGTCGAGAATGTCGAGCGCCTGATGGAGGAAGAGGGGCTGAGCCCGCTCGATGCCGCGCACAAGACGATGGACGAGGTCTCGGGCGCGCTGATCGCGATCGCGCTGGTGCTGTGCGGCGTGTTCATCCCGACCGCGTTCATCCCCGGCATTTCGGGGGCCTTCTACCAGCAGTTCGCGGTCACCATCGCTGGTGCGACGGCTTTCTCGGCATTCGTGTCGCTGACGCTGTCGCCGGCGCTCGCCGCGCTGCTGCTGCGTCCGCGCAGCCATGAGGACAAGGACATTCCGGCGGGCTGGCGTGGATGGGGCGCGCGCTTTGCACGCGGCTTCAACCGCGGCTTTGCCAAGCTTTCGGAGCGCTATGGCCGCCTCACCGCGCGCACGATCCGCAGCCTGATGTTCATGGGAATTGCCTATCTTGCGCTGATCGCGGTGGCGGGATGGCGCTTTGCCGCGACGCCTGCGGGCTTCATCCCCGCGCAGGACCAGGGCTATCTGATCGGCGTCGTGCAGATGCCGCCTGGCGCCTCGCTCCAGCGCACCACCGCGACGCTCGAGGAAGCGCAGGCGCTCGCGCTCAAGAACCCCAATGTCGTCAGCACCATCGCCTTTGCTGGCTTTGACGGCGCGACCTTCACCAATGCGCCCAATGCCGGCGCGATCTTCATCACGCTGAAGCCGGCGGGCACGCGCATCGGCGCGACCGAGGTCGCAGGCGAGCTGTTCGGTGCGATGGCGCAGATCACCGCGGGCAACATCCTGGTGATCGCCCCGCCCCCGGTCTCCGGCCTGGGTACCGGCGGCGGCTTCAAGATGATCATCGAGGATCGCGGCAATGCTGGCTTGCAGGCTCTGGAAGGGGCGGCCTTCGCCATGATGGGCGGGGCCAACCAGACCGAGGGCATTGCCGGCGCGTTCACCACCTTCAACACCCGCACGCCGCGGCTGTTCGCGGACATCGACCGCGCGCGCGCCGAGCAGCTGGGCGTACCGGTGGAGAATATCTTCTCGACGCTCGGCACCTATCTGGGCTCGAGCTATATCAACGACTTCAATTTCCTCGGCCGCACCTTCCGGGTGACCGCACAGGCCGATGCCCCGTATCGCGACGATGTCTCGGATATCGGACGGCTGCGTACGCGCTCGTCCACGGGGCAGATGGTCCCGCTCGATGCGGTGATGAGCCTGCGCAACGATTCGGGGGCCTATCGCGTGGTGCGCTACAATCTGTACCGTGCGGCGGAGTTGCAGGGCGACACCCTGCCCGGCTATTCGAGCGGCCAATCGCTCGATGCGATGGAGAAGCTGGCCCAGCGCGTGCTGCCCCAGGGCTTCGATTATGAATGGACCGAAATCGCCTATCAGCAGCGCGCAGCCGGAAGCACCGGTACGCTGGTGTTCGCGCTGGGCGTGATCTTCGTCTTCCTGCTGCTCGCCGCGCAATATGAGAGCCTGGTGCTGCCGCTGGCGGTGATCCTGATCGTGCCGATGTGCCTGCTGGCCGCCATTCTGGGCGTGAACCTGATGGGACGCGACAACAACATCCTGACGCAGATCGGGCTGGTCGTGCTGATCGGTCTCGCAGCCAAGAACGCAATCCTGATCGTCGAATTCGCGAAGCATAACGAGGATCACGGCCAGTCGGTGCTGGAGGCGGCGCGCCATGCCGCCGCGCAGCGTCTCCGCCCGATCCTGATGACATCGCTCGCGTTCATCCTGGGCGTGCTACCGCTGGTGATCTCGTCGGGGCCAGGCGCGGAAATGCGCCAGGCGCTGGGGATCGCGGTGTTCTTCGGCATGATCGGCGTGACCATTTTCGGCCTGCTGTTCACCCCCGCCTTCTATGTGATGGTGCGGACGCTCGAGGAGCGGATCAAGGCGTGGTCGCGCCGTCGCCGCAAGGATGATCCGCCCCCGCCCGCCCCAAGCCAGCCCGTTCTGGAGGGCAACCAGCCATGACCCTGAAATTCCGTCTGCTCGCCGCCGCAGCCCTCAGCGCCACGCTCGCTGCGTGCACCGTCGGCCCCGATTTCGAGCGACCGACCACGCCGGCCAGCGCTGCGCAGGGCTTTGCCGAAGGTACCGATCCGCGCTTTGCCGCCACGCCGCTGCCCGATGGCTGGTGGAGGCTCTATCAGGACCCGGCACTCGATGCGCTGGTCAGGAAGGCGCTCGAGCGCAATACCGATGTGCGCGAGGCCAGCGCCAATCTGCGCCGTGCCCGCGCGCTGATCCGCGAGGCCCGCGGACGGCTGTTCCCCAGCTTGAGCACGAGCGCGTCGGCCAATACCAACCAGGTCGGCACCGGGCAGAATGCCGGAGTGGGCTTTGCCCCGCCCGAGCCGCTGACCTTCGATTTCTATCAGCTCGGCAGCGATGCCTCCTATGAGATCGACCTGTTCGGCGGAGTCCGGCGCTCGGTCGAGGCGACGCGCGGCGATGCGCTGGCCGCAGCAGCCGATCTCGATGCCGCGCGGGTCAGCGTGGCAGCAGAGGTCGCGCGCAACTATGCCCTGGCCTGCTCGAGTCGCTTGCAGGCCGACATCGCCCGAGAATCGCTCGCCACGCAGCAGCGGACGCTCGACCTCAACCAGCGGCTTTTCGCCGCAGGCCGCGGACAGCGGCGCGATGTTGCCAATGCCGAACTGCTCGTCGCCCAGGCCCAGGCCCAAGTGCCGCAGTTCGAGGCGGAACAGCGAGCGGCGCTTTATGCGCTTGCCACGCTGACTGGCGATACGCCGGCCAGTATTGACACTGCCGCAGCGGCCTGTACCACGCCGCCACGGCTCGACAACGCAATCCCGATCGGTGACGGCGCAGCCCTGCTTGCACGGCGTCCCGACGTCCGCGCGGCCGAAGCCAGGCTGGCGGCAGATACGGCGAGGGTCGGCGTGGCGACCGCCGCGCTCTATCCCTCGATCCGGCTGGCCGGCTCGCTGACCATTGGCGGAACCAGCCCGAGCGCGCTGGGCGAATCGAACAATATCGGCTTCAGCCTCGGCCCGTTGATCTCATGGTCGCTGCCGATCGATGGCGCGGCACGCGCACGGGTCAATGCGGCCTCGGCTCAGGCCGATGCCCGATTGGCGGCCTTTGATGGTGCGGTGCTCACCGCGCTGCAGGAGACCGAACAGGCACTCGCGCGGCTCAAGGCCGCCATCGAGCAGGAAGCCAGCCTGCGCGATGCGGCCAAGGCTGCCGAGGAGGTCGCACGGATCACGCGAATTCGTTTCAGAGCGGGTCGCGACAATGCGCTGCAACTGCTGGAGGTAGAACGCAATCTGCTTGCGGCGCGCGCTGCCAGCGGATCGGCCGCGGCGGCCCGGGCAGAAGCGGAGGTCTCGCTGTTCCGAGCCCTGGGTGGCGGCTGGGAAAATGCGCCGGCGGTGCAGGAAATCAGCGCTACGAAACGGGATTGATCCTGGGCATCAGTTCCGCAGCCGCTCGATCGCCTGGGCCAGCGCGACATAGAGCTTGCCGGTTTCCGACGACAGCAGCGTGACCCCCATCACGCCGCCGTCGCGGGTCGACAGCACGGTGCGCAGCATGCTTTCGAAATCGTGGATATAGCGGTTCACCAGCTCGAAAAATCCGGGGTCGTTCTCATAGGCGGACGCGATGTCCTTCGCCTCGCCACTGTCGATCAGTCGCACCGCACGCCGCGTGAACACGCCGCGATCGCCGCGCAGATAGGCCGACCAAGCCGTATCGCTGACCTCGGCAGAGAGGATCTTGTCGACATCGATCGCGGTCGAATTGAGCGACTCGGTCAGCAGCGCCAGTCGCCGCGCGAAATCATTGTCGGTGCGCTCTTCGGCCAGTTCGCGCGCATCAGCAACCCGGCGCTCGAGATGGGTGGCAAGATCGTCGACCCGTGCCAGCTGATCCCTGAGGTGCAGGCTGGCATCGCTGGTAGCGCCGACCGCACGGTTGATCGCGCTCTCAAGCTTGCCGACCAGCTCTTCCGCCTTGCCGCGCAGCACCTTTTCGAGCGCTGCGGCACTGTCCTGACCCAGCTTGTCGGTCGCGCCTGCAATTGCGCGATCCATGGCCCTGCGCGCCTCGTCGGCAGCCGCCTGCGCCTCGCGATGGACATCGCGCATCGTCTCGACCAACTTGATCGCCGATGTCTCGTTAAGCTGGTCGATATCGTCGCGCGCCGCGCGCATCGCCGCGACAAGGGCGCCGATATCCTCGGCCCGCTCGCGCCATCCTGACTCGCTGCTGCCCGCCAGCCTGGCGATCTCGGCCGATTGTTCTGCGATGCGCTGCTCGAAATTGCCGAGGATCGAGCCCAGCCGGATCATCTCGTCATCGACCTGCGAAACATGCGCGCGCAGGCTCGCTACGCCCTGTTCGCTCGTGCCGGTCTTGCGATCGAGTTCCTCCAGAGCAGCCGGGATCGTCACTTCGGCCTGCCGCTCGATCGACTCGAGCAGCGTGCGTACACGCTGCGACTTGCTATCGAAAATCTCGGCATGCCCGCTGCCTGCAGCCAGTTTCTCGGACAGGCTCGCAACATTGGCATCGAGCGCCGACAGGGCAAAGGCCAGACGCGCGAGCGCCTCGCTGCTCTGCTCGTCCATCGCCTGCAGGCGGCGCTCGGCATTGCCGATCTGCGCATCGGCGGCGGCAATGATCTGGCGGATCGTGGCTTCGCTCTCGCCGGCTGAAGTTGCCAGCGTGCCCAGCGTCAGCTCCAGATCCCCGGCAGCGGCACGCATGTCCTGACGACTGCGCGCGGCGCGCTCGGCCATCGCTTCGGCCAGGGTAGCGAGCGAACGTTCGAGCTCCGTGACATGAGCCTGCAGCTGTTCCGTCTGGATCTCTGCCGTCCGATCAAGATTGCTGCGCGTGTTCGCCAGGCGGCTGGCGACGGTCTCGATCGCGCGGTCCATCTGCTCGCTTGCCTCGGCAACATGGCCGGTGAGCGCGGCACCGCTGGTCTCGACCGACTGGGCAAGCCTGGCTGTCGCGGCATCCGATTCCTGCACCAGGGTGCCGATCTGGGCGCTGGCGGCCTGGCCGAATTCGTTCAGTTTCTGGAACGCGGCGATCATGCTTTCGACCTGGCCTTGCGCCGTGCGCCCGGCATTGCCGATCTGATTGGTCACATCCTTGGCTGAATTGGCGATGACCGGCAGGTGGTTGCGCAGCTTTTCCATATTGCCCTGTGCGGCTGCGCTGACCTCGCCGATCGCGCGCATTCCGGTGTCGCTGGCCTGGATGGTCGCGCGCAGTTCCTCGGCAAAGCTGCGCAGCCGGTCGCTCGAAACCCGCCCGAGCGACTCAAGCTCAAGGCTCTGATTGGCAAGGAACTCGCGCGCCAGCGACAGCTCGGCATTGACGTGTGCCAGCCGGGTTTCGAGCAGGCTGCTCTCCGCCCGCAACGACCCGGCAAGCTGCGCGAAACGGCGCGCTTCGCTGTGGCTGTTGCGCTGCATGACCAGATAGAGCGCGGCGATCAGTGCCACCGGCATTGCCCATTGTGCGATCGCCTGCATCGCCAGTTCGGGGGTCATCATCGCCAGCCACATCGGCAGCGACGCCCATACGAACGCCGCCGTCCAGGCAACGCCCAGCGCCAGCGCGGCCCAGCCCCAGCGTCCGATCACCGGCGCGGCCGCAGGCACCTCCTCGTCGCTGGCCCAGGGCGCGTGCGAATCGCTCGGCTCTTCGGCTCCCGCACGCACCAAATTGGCCGGTGCCGCCATGTCCGGAACCGGCTCCTGCGCCGCAGGATTTTCCTCGCTGCGGCCATGCCGCAGGTCGATGATCTTCTTCCCCTCACCCATGCCGACATGCTTAACAGATTTTGCCCCGCCAGAAACTGAAAGTTAAGGCGGTTGGTCTATTCCGATGCCCCATGGCATATGAATCCGGAGCTTTGAACGCGGCGCTGGCCGCCGCTGTCGGCAGCGATCCCGATCTGGTCGCCGAGCTGCGCGGGGCCTTTATCGAGAGCGCTGCGCGGCAGATCGACCTTCTGGGCCGCGCGCGGTGTGACGCCAACTGGCATTTCGCGGCGCTTCGCCTCAAGAGCCTGGCCGCCAGTTTCGGTGTACAGGGCATTGTCGATCTTGCCGACCAGGCGCTCGAGGGCGCCCCGGGCGATCCCGTGGTCCTGCGCGAACTCGCCGCCGCGATGCGCGACTTCGGCGAGATACCTGCCGCCGACCTGTAAACTTGCGCATTGCATCCTCGGCTGCGCCGCAGCCGGTTGGCATCCCCGTGCCCACCCGATAAGAGGGCCGCTCCCGTTCATATGGAGCTCCATGACGTGCGTACCGCACTGATATCGCTGACCGAAACCGTGCCCGGCAGCACCGCACTGCGCGGTGCGCTGCCGCTGGCGCATGGGCGGCTGGCGATGCTGCATATCGATCTGGCGGTCCAGGCGGGCGCTGGCGAAATCCTGTGCCTCGTCGGCACGGTCGACGATCGCATCCGCGAAATCGAGGGCTATGCCGCTCAGCGCGGACTCGCGTTTCACCTGGTGCGATCGGTTGCCGATATCAGCGTGCGGCTCGCCAGCGAGGACGAGCTGCTGGTGATCGCGGATGGCCTGTATGTCGCTCCTGCCGACATGGACAGGCTCGCCCGCGAGACCGGCACGTTCGTCGCCAGTTTCGCCCCCGGTGACGGCGCACGCGTACTGATCGAACGGTTTGAGCGGATCGATATCAACCATGTCTGGGCGGGGCTCGCCTGCGTTCGCGCGCGTGACCTGGTCGAGGCGCGTGACCTTCCCGAAGACTGGAGCATCCAGTCGGCGCTGCTGCGCCTGGCGGTGCAGCGCGGCTATCGGCGTGAGGTGCTGCCGTTCTCTCTGGCCGAAGCCGGGCGGATCGCGATCGTGCGCGAAGCGGGAGAAGCCGAAATTCTCGCCCTGCAGGAGCTGGCCGGAGCATCGGGAGGGCTGGGCGGCAAGGTCGTCCAGACCGGCGCGATGGCCTCGCTGGCAAGGCGCGTCTGGTCGACCGGATGGAGCCGCCCGGCGCTCAGGCTCGCAGGCATCGGCCTGCCCGTGATCGGAATCGGTATGGCAGGCGCGCAATGGGGCATGGCGGCGCTCGCCATGCTCGTGACGGGGCGCGCGGCGGGCCATGCGGCCAACAGGCTGTTCGGGCGCTTTGTCGGCAGTCTGACAAGGCCTGTCGAACAGATCGCGCGCGACGTTGCGTTCGCGATCGCCTTCATCATCGTCACGGTGCTCAGCGTGGCTGCGTCGGACCGGCTGTCCGGGCTGTTCGCGGCGTTGCTGCTGCCGGGCCTTGCCACCGTGCTGAGCCGGGTGCCGGGACCGCTGCCGCAGCTCTGGCGCAGGCTTGCGGGATCACCCAGCCTGGTCGCCCTGGCGGCCATGGTTGCCTTGCCGCTCGGCCTGCTGATGCCGATGCTGATGCTTTGGAATCTCGCGCTGACGGGGCTTTTGCTGTGGCAGACGCACCGCGCGCCGCTTGCAGCGGACAAGGCCTGAACCCATATCGATGGCAGGGCGCTGATCCTTTCAACTAACAGCATTTTAACCAGCCATTGGTAGGGCAAGGCGATGAGTACCGACATGGCCCCCGCACGCCCGACCTTACGGGACGTAGGCGCGCTGCTGCGCCAGGCCGACGTTCAGGCCCGGCAGGCCATGGCGGTCCCCGCGTTGGTGCGCCATCAATTGCTCCCCGAACAGGCCCAGGCGCTGCGCGAGGACGACCTCAGCCTTACCGGCGGTTTTGTCGAATCGCTGGTCGTGCAGCTCGCCAAGGCGCTCACCGGCTCGGCCGAGCTGGGTCCGGACATCGCGCGCCATGCGGTGCTGGCGCATGCCCCGACCACGCGGCTGCTGTTTGCGCGCGCCATTGAGGCGCGGCTGTGCCGCCAGTCCTCGCTGCTCGGCCACGGAACACCCGAATTGCCTCCACGTGTCGAAGCCCAAGTGGGCGATGCACAGGATGAGCTTGCCGAAGCCGCGATGGCGCTGATCATCGCGCAGAGCCGGTTTCTGAGCCGCGCGCAGGCGTTCGCGATCGACACCGACGAGCTGCCCCCCGAGACGCTGCACGGCCTGGTGCGAAGCTGCCTCGCCTATCTGCAGGAACGCCCGGACAGCGACCCGCTGGAGCTGAACCGGGCGGCTGCAGCATTTCTGCAAGGCTTTGACGAGCGTCGCGGACGCCCGCACCGGCTGATGCGGTTCTGCCATCTGTTCGAACTGCCCCGCAGCGCAGAGGCCTGGTCGCTCGCCGAAAATGGCGCGAGCCTGACCGTCGCGATGCTCGAGCGGACGAGCGGGCTGCCTGCCGATCTTCTGTTCGACATGCTGCGCGATGCCGATCTCGCGCGGCTGGCCGTGGTCTTGCGCGCCTGCGGCCTGGAGACCGATGTCGCCGCCGGGCTGCTGCAGGGGCTGGCTGCCCTTGCCTCCTTGCGAGCAGACGCCTTGCCGCCCGCCGCAGACCTGCGCGCGCTTGTTCCGGAGGATGCTGCCCGGCTTGTCGCAGGCTGGCGCAATCTCGATCCGCTGGCGCACCCGGGAGCCCTGTGGTGATCGCTCGCGCCAATCCTTCTGAGGCAGCCTCGGCAAGCGCCATGGCCGATCATCCGCACGTCGTGAAGATCGATCGCGACGGGCGGCTGTTGCATGCCGATGCCCGGGTGGCGGAGCTGCACCATGCGCTCGGTGGTGCCGAGGGCGAGGTTCTGGCCATTCCCGCGCTGCTCGATCTGGCACGCCACGCGATGCGCCTCGGCATGCGCCTGTCGCGACCGTTGACGATTGTAGGCCCGAAGGAGTCAGTCGACCTGTGGTGCGACTGCGAGCCGGGCGCGCAAGGGATCGATCTCCGGATCAGCCAGTGGCGAGAACGACCGCTCCCCGAAGCCGAAACTGCCGCCCCACTGCCCATCTTCGTGCCTTCTTCCGAGGCGAGCGTGGATATCCGCGTCGATCCGCTCGGCCGCATCCTGCATGTGCAGGATATGGTGATGCTGCCGGCTGACTGGGATGCCGAGCGCGTCACGTTGAAGCCCGTGGGCGCGCTGATCGCGACCGAGGATGGCGCGCCGCTCGTGCTGGCGGACTGCCACAACGGCGTGCGCGTCCGCCTGATCGGCGACCCCCGGTGCTGGACCCTGTATCGCACGCGCAGCGATGCCGGCGCCGGATGGAACCTGCTGCTGACCGAAGCGCCCGCCGCACCCGAGCCGCAAGCCGCCCCTTCCCCACCGCCGCTTTTCGATGGCGAACGCCTTGCGCATATGTTCGGCAGCCAGATCGGCCCGGCGCTGCGCCAGCCGATCGGACGGATCATTGCCAATGCAGAGACCATCGGCGG
>NZ_LSIS01000401.1:0-267 GCF_001556365.1 Blastomonas sp. CCH1-A6
CCCGCCGAAGCCGCCGCTGCGCCTGCCGCCGCATTGCCTGCCTTGGCCCAGACCGATGTCGTCTTGCGCGGCTGCTTTGCGACCTCTTCTTTGCCCTTGGCCTCGACCTCCTCGGCCACGGCAGCGGCATCGGCAGCCTTGTGCGCCAGCACCTCCATCGCCGACTCGCGCTCCACGCGCGTGTCATACTTGCCGTCGTGCGGCGAGACCGACTGGATGATCGCGCGCTCCTTGGGCGTCAGCGGCCCCAGCCGCGAGCGCGGCGGG
>NZ_LSIS01000402.1:0-2778 GCF_001556365.1 Blastomonas sp. CCH1-A6
CGACCACCGATCCTATCACCGGCAACGCTGCCATCTTTCACGACGGCAAGACGGGTGGCCCGGTAAGCGCCGGGGCCGGCGACAATCACCGCATCTACATGGTCGCCGTGCCCAAGAACAACGCCATCTATCTGGCAATAGGCGCCGGCAGCGAGCTGGGCTTCGACGTGGCGGGCGCCGCCAATGTGGTCGGCAACTCGATCATCCTTTCAGCCGGCTACAATGTGTTCGGCGATACGATTGACGACAGCGCCGCAGTCAATGCCGCGCAACAGGCACGCCTGTTCATCAGCGATTCGACGATCACCTCGTCGCTGACGGGCGCGGGCGTGACCGAAGCGGTGGCAGATGCGTTCAATGCCGATCTCAGCTTTGCAAGCGACCTCACCCTGCGCTCGCCCAACAACGCCCGGCTGACCGCGCGCAACGGACGGACCGCCTCGGTCGCGGGCAATGTGCTGGTATCCGCCGACCGCTTTGCCGCCACCGCAGGCGAGAATGTCACCGCTGGCACCGCCCAGATCAGGGCATTCCAGAATGGTGTCATCACCATCGGCGGAACGGCCCGGGTTAGCGCAGACGCCTTTGGCGGCAACAATTTCATCTCGGGCAGCGTCGGCAGCGGTACCGGCGGGACGGCCCTGCTGCAGAGCGATTCGGGCGGGCAGATCACGATCGCCGGCAATGTAGACATGTCGGCCAGCGGCTTTGCCGGTATCGGCGAACCTTCGACGGTCGTCGGCAGCAATTTCGGTCGGGGCGGGCTGGTGGTCGTATCCGGCACCGGAACGGACGGGCGCATCTCCCTGAGCGGCAATCTCAACGCGGTCGCCAACGGCTTCGGCAGCGCCGATTACGGCTCAGGCACGGCAGGCAACGGCTTTGGTGGACAGGTCTCGGTCGCTGCGGGAAATTCGACCGCCGCCGGGACAGGCAACGCGCTCACGATCTTCGGTTCGGCAACGCTCAACGCCGATGGCTTTGGCGGTGAATCGGCCTTCGGGCGGGGCGGGAATGGTACGGGCGGTACCGCAGCCTTCGGTGCGGGTATCGGCGGCACGGCCGGTGTTCTGGGCAACCTGCTGGTCACCGGCATCGGTCTTGGCGGCGCAACCTCCTCGGCAACTGGCCGGGGGGGAGATGGCATCGGCGGCCGCGCGTTCGCGCAGATATTCGGCGCGGGCGGCATTCTGAACGCCGGTGCCAATGTCACGCTGCAGGGGCTTGCCAATGGCGGCAGCGCCCAGACCGCTGGCGGCATTGGCGGCGACGCGACCGGCGGCCAGGCGCAAATGGTGATCAACGCGGCGGGCGGTTCGCTCAACGTCACCGGAATATCGGATGTCAGCGCCCTTGCTTCGGGCGGGCAGGGCACGATCGGCGGTAATGCCGTCGGCGGCACGGCGCTGGTCAACACCAATACCAGCGGTGTCATCACGCTCGGCAACGGCCTGTTCATCAGCGCAGGCGGCGTCGGGGGTTCGGCGACGACCTCTGGCCAGGGCGGATCGGGCAACGGCACTGGCGGCACGGCGCAGATCGCCGCGCTGGCCAACGGGGCGATCAACATCACCGGCGATGTCGACATCAACGCCAATGGCGCCGCATTCAGCTCTTCGCTGACCGGGGTCGATGGCGGCAACGGCACGGGCGGGCGCGCGTCGATCTCGCAGAATACGGGCGGTCAGATCACGATCACCGGCAATGCATTTGTTGCCGCGACCGGCATAGGCGGCGACAACACGGGCGGCGGCGACGGCATTGCGGGTAATGGCCTGGGCGGCGACGTTCGCATTGCGGTGAACGACCGCTCGATCAGCATCACCGGCAATGCCACCACCGACGCGCGCGGGACCGGCGGCGCGAGCATCGGGGGCGTGCGCGGCGGCAATGGCACCGGCGGCCTCGCCAATCTGGGTGCTGGCGCGGGCACGCTGGCGATCGGTGCCATCGGCACGGTCAATGCCGATGGCACCGGTGGCAGCGCGATCAGCGGCAACGGATCGGGCGGCATCGGCACCGGCGGCCAGGCGATCATCGGATCGATCGTGGGCGGCATCATCCAGATCGGCAGCACCGCCGAACTGAGCGCGCAGGGCTTTGGCGGCCAGGGTTCGGGCGTCGGCACATCGGGCGGCCTTGGCGATGGCGGCGATACGCAGATCTTTGCGCAGGCCAACGGAAGGGTCACCGTTACCGGCGAGACGAACATGAACTCGTCCGCATTCGGCGGATCGGGCGCGGCAGGCGGCAATAGCGGTGCGGCGACCGGCGGTTTTGCCAACATCCTCTCGTTGGGCAATGGCCAGATCGCACTGAGCCAGAATGTGTTCATGTCGGCGCAGGGCCTGAGCGGCGTCGTGCGCGACGGCGCGGGCAATTCGGGCGCCGCGACCGGCGGTTCGGCCATCGTCGAATCGCGCGACAGCGGCGGAGCCATCACCATTGCGGCCAATCTCGTCGCCGATGCGATCGGCGATTCGGGTTCTGCATTCACCGGCACCATCGGCGATGCCCTGGGCGGCACCGTGGCGGTTCAGGCGCAATCGGGCTCGATCAGCATCCTGGGCACGACCTCGCTCGATGCCGGCGCGTTCGGCGGTAACAGTCTGCTGACCGGCAATGGCGGCAATGCCACGGGCGGTCGCACCGCAGCGGTGGTGTTTGGCACCGGCGGCGGCCAGATGATCTTCGGCAACGCACTGACCATGGCGACGAACGGCATCGGCGGATCGGCGCAGACCGGCAATGGCGGCGTGGGCACGGGCGGCCTGACCG
>NZ_LSIS01000403.1:0-1146 GCF_001556365.1 Blastomonas sp. CCH1-A6
CCACCGAGGCCGAACAATCGGGTCTCGTCGCGCGCGTCGTGCCGCTGGCCGATCTGGTCGACGAAGCGGTCAGGGCGGCTCAGACGATCGCCGGCATGGCACCGCTCGCAACGCTGGCGGTCAAGGAAATGGTCAATGCCGCGTTCGAAACGACGCTGCAGCAGGGCGTGGTGTTCGAACGCCGACTGTTCCACGGCCTGTTCGGCAGCGAGGACCAGAAGGAAGGCATGGCAGCGTTCGTCGAAAAGCGCCCCGGCAAATGGACGGGGCGCTGATCACGCTTCTGATTGCGGCCCTTGCCCGGGTCAGGGCCGCAGCGCGCCGGTGAGATCCTCACCCAGTTGCAGCGCGTCGAGATCGGCTGCCACTGCGACCAGATCGGCGCGGGCTTGGGCGAGGCGGAACTCGGCATCGAGTCTGCGGATCGCGGCATTGGCCGCGGCATCCTCGCGCAGGTTGACCAGGAAGAAGTCGCTCGCGCCGGCCTGGAACAGGCGCCGCTCGCCGGCGGCGAGCTTCTCCGCCTGCACCTCCTCGTCGCGCGCGAGCACGGCCAGCCGCTCGGCGGCGGTGAGGTTGGTCGAAAGCTGCGCGATTTCGGCGAGAATCTGTTCCTCGCTCTGCCGACGCTTCCATTCGAGCGCATTGATATAGGCTTCGGCGGCCGCGACATTGCCCTTGGCGGCACGGTTCTGCAGCGGCATCGAGAAAGTGAACCCGACCACCGCCTCGAACGGATCACGCGAGCGCCCGCCGAGGCGGGCAAGGATTTCGGCGAGCAGGGCCTCGGCAAACAGCCGCAGCGAGGGCAGCAGCTTGTTCTGTTCGAGTTCGAGCTTCGCTTCGCCCTGCGCGAGCCGTTGCTCGATCAGCTGGATATCCGGGCGTCGCGCCAGCACCGCTGCGGGATCGGTGTCGCGCAATTGGCGGACCATCGGCAGCGAGGTCGGCAGATCGGCGGGTGTGGCGACGCGCGGGCGACCGTCATCGTCGCGCCAGAACAGCGACAGCCGTTGCGCGGCATTGGCGAGGTCGCGCTCGGCGGCGACGAGGAGCGACTGACGGCGCAGGAGGTTCTGTTCGTTCTCGGTCAGCAGGATCGCCGCGCGTGCCCCCAGTTGCACCTGGCGGCGGATGCCGTCCTGC
>NZ_LSIS01000404.1:0-6905 GCF_001556365.1 Blastomonas sp. CCH1-A6
ACCTATGACGGCATCATGAACATCGTGCGCGAAGCTGCCGCGCTGCGGGGCCTTGTGCACCATGGTATAGGCATAATCGACGCCCATGCCGTAGGCGCCCATATGCTCGCGCACGATGTTCATGATGCCGTCATAGGTATCGCGGTTCGCCCAGTCGCGCTGCAGCTCGAGCATCGCGTTGATCGTGGTCAGCGGGTGCGCGCCGGCCTGCTCCATGCGGCGGATGGCCGCTTCATGCGCCTCGAGCGAGGTGCCGCCCGAGGCGTCGGTGACGAAATAGATCTCGAACCCGTCCTCGATCGCGCAAAGCGTCGGGAAGAGCAGGCAGGCCTCGGTCCACAGCGCGCAGATGACCAGCTTCTTCCGGCCGCTTGCCTTGACCGTGGCGACCAGTTCCTCCGAATCCCACGAGTTCATCGAGGTGCGCTCGATCGGCTTCTGCTGCACCACGTCGAGCAGTTCGGGCCAGATATAGCCGGAGAAGGACTCGGTCTCGACTGCGGTCAGGATGATCGGCACCCCGAACAGCTTGGCTGCCTTGGCCAATGCCACGGTGTTGTTCTTGAGCAGCTGGCGGTCGATGCTGGTGACGCCAAAGGCCATTTGCGGCTGATGGTCGATGAAGATGAACAGCGTGTCGTCGGCGTTGATCAGCTTCTGCGATCGGAAGGTCATGGGGTGTCTCCTTGGGGAAGGGGTTCAGTGCGCCTGGAGATGCGCTTCGAGGAACCAGAGCTGCTTGTCGGTCTCGCGCGAGATCTGGGTGAACAGGTCGGCGGTATCGGCATCGCCGATGGTCCCGGCCTGATCGATGGCCTCGCGCACCGCCTTGCCGAAAGCGCCCAGGCTGCCGGCCAGCGCCTTCAGATGCGCCTCGCCGCCGGTCGCCTCGATCGGATAGCCATAGAGCGTGGTCGCCGATGCAGTGGTGGTCACGCGCCCGTCGGCGACATGGCCCAGGGCGGTGATGCGCTCGGCGAGCAGGTCGACGAACTGCTCGATCTCGTCATGAACGCTGTCGAACAGCTGGTGCAGTTGCAGGAAATGCGGGCCCTTGACGTTCCAGTGCGCCTGCTTGGTCTGCGCCTCCAGATCGAGCGCGTCGGACAGGCGCGCCTGCAGCAGCGCGCAGGCCTGCTTGCGGACATGGTCGGAAAGGTCGATGCGGCTTGTATAGGTCATCGCATCAGCCCTTGATGAACTTGAGCAGATCGGCGTTGATCACGTCGGCATGGGTCGAGGCCATGCCGTGCGGGAGGCCGGGATAGGTGATCAGCGTGCCGCGCTTGACCAGCTTGATCGCCAGCTCCGCCGAATTGGCGATCGGCACGATCTGGTCGTCCTCGCCGTGCAGGATCAGCACCGGCACCTCGATGGCCTTGAGGTCCTCGGTAAAGTCGGTCTCCGAGAAAGCCTTGATGCAGTCGTAATGCGCCTTGGCACCGCCCATCATGCCCTGGCGCCACCAATTGTCGATCAGCCCCTGGCTGACGGTCGCACCGGGGCGGTTGAAGCCGTAGAACGGGCCGCTCGGCACGTCGCGGAAGAACTGCGCGCGATTGGCGACGAGTGCAGCGCGAAAGCCGTCGAACACCTCCATCGGCAGGCCGCCGGGATAGGCCTCGGTCTTGAGCATGATCGGCGGGACCGCGCCGATCAGCACCGCCTTGGAGACGCGGCCCGGGCGGGCGCGCGCGACATAGCGGGCGACTTCGCCGCCGCCGGTCGAGTGGCCGATATGCACCGCGCCCTTGAGGTCGAGATGGTCGGTCAGCGCGGCGACATCTGCGGCATAGGTGTCCATCTCGTTGCCGCTATCGGTCTGGCTGGAGCGGCCGTGCCCGCGGCGGTCGTGCGCGATGACGCGATAGCCCTTGAGCAGGAAATGCATCATCTGGTTGTCCCAGTCGTCCGCGCTGAGCGGCCAGCCGTGGTGGAAGACGATGGCCTGTGCGTCCTTCGGGCCCCAGTCCTTGTAGAAGATCGTGGTGCCGTCCTTGGTGGTGATCGTGCCCATGTGGCGTTCTCCTGAAGCCGGGTTGCGGGGGGAAAGGGCAAGCGAAGGGGCAGCGCCGAGCGCCGTTGCGGCCGAACCTGCGGCGATGAACTGGCGGCGGTCGAGGTGCAGCGGATTTCCGGTCATGCCATGTCCCCTTGTTGCGCAAATAGGATGATCCGAACCGGCGCGTGCCGATACACCCGATCGGGTGAAGTCTCGCCCCGCATTCGGGTGCTTCGAAACCGGCCCTGGTCGTGCTAGGGGTGTAGCGGACGGCCCATACCGCCATGCCCTACGAAAAAGGCAGGATTTTCCCCGATGACCGCTGCCGATGCAGCCCCGATCCGCATCCTGATCGTCGATGATCACCCGATCCTGCGCGAAGGCGTGCGGGCGATCATCGAGCCGCAGCCGGACCTCGAGGTGGCAGGCGAGGCGACCTGCGGTGTGACAGCGATCGAGCAGTTCAGGGTGCTGCTGCCCGATGTCGTGCTGATGGACCTGCGCATGCCGGAAATGGGCGGAGTCGAGGCGATGCAGGCGATCCGCGCAATCAGGCCCGACGCGCGCATCCTGGTGCTGACCACCTATTCGGGCGATGCGATGGCGATGGCGGCGCTGCGCGCGGGCGCTGCCGGTTTCCTGCTCAAGAGCAGCCTGCGCCGCGAATTGCTGGGCGCGATCCGATCGGTGCATCGCGGGCAGCGCCACCTGCACCCCGATGTCGCGCAGGACATCGCTTTGCACGCGATCCAGGAGCCGCTGACGGCGCGCGAGATCGAGGTGCTGCAGCTGATCGCCGGGGGCCATCCCAACAAGCAGATCGCCTGGAAGCTCGGCCTGGCTGAGGAAACGGTCAAGTCGAACATCAAGAGCATCTTCGGCAAGCTTCAGGTCCGCGACCGCACCCATGCGGTCACCACGGCGGCCAAGCGGGGCATGATTGAGCTCTGACGGCCTCTGGCTGAAGGGGCTGCGCGCTGGCCTGGCATTGCTGCTGCTCGCCATGCTCGCCCCGCTCTGCGGCGCGCAGCCGATGGCGGCAGAGGCCGACCCGTCGCTGCCGCTGCCGGGCTACAAGCTGCACCACTGGTCGCTTGAGGAAGGCTCGCCGAGTCGGATCAACGCGATCGCCCAGTCGCGCGACGGCTTTTTGTGGATAGGGGGCGTCGACGGCCTGTTCCGGTTCGACGGCATCCGCTTCGAACGCATTGGCCCGCGCCCGACCGATCCCGACCGCATCGTGGTCGCACGGCTGCTCGCGGCGCGCGACGGGACGCTGTGGATCGGCCTCGCGCGCCGCAAGGGCATGATGGTCTGGCACAATGGCAGGCTCGCCGATGCCGGCATGCCCAACCCCTCGCGCGAGGTCAGCGATATTGCGCAAGGGCCCGATGGTGCGATCTGGGTCACCCGTGGTGGGCGCGGGACCCAGTCGCTCGCGCGCTGGCATAAAGGGCGCTGGACCGAGTTCGATACACGCTCGGGCCTGCCCGAAAAGCCCGCCTGGCACCCGCTGTTCGCGCGCGACGGGACATTGTGGCTGACGATCGAGGACGCGGTCTATCGCAAGCTAGCCAACGCCGATCGGTTCGTGCCGACGGGCATCGTTACTGAGCCGCGCGCGACGCTGGCCGAGGCACCCGATGGAACGATCTGGCTGACCGAAAAGACGCGCACGCGCCCGATTGGCAGGAACGGCCAGGTGATCCGCGACAGCTCCGGCTTTCCCATTCCCTTCGGCATCCGCACCGTGTTCGACCGACAGGGCGATCTGTGGATTGCCACCTGGAGCGACGGTGTGTTCCGGGTCCGTAAGCCCGCCAGCCCGACCCGGACCTTGGCGCATCTCACGACGCGCAACGGGTTGCTGTCTGATCCGGTGCGCGCGGTGTTCGAGGATCGCGAGGGCAATGTCTGGATCGGCGGCGAGATGGGGCTGAACATGGTCCGCAAGGTGCCGATCAGCCCTGCGCTGGGCGTGCCGAGCGACCCTGCGACCAACCGCATGCTGGCCACGGACAGCGCCGGCTATGTCTATGCCGCCAACGACACGACGCTGTTCGAAATCCGACCCGGCGAGCAGGCCAGGGCGATTTTCACCTCGCCGACCGTGATCGAGGCGATCTGTGCGGCGCGGGGCGAGGGCATCTGGATCGTGCTGCGCGGCAAGGCCATGCGCTGGGTGAGCGGAAGCATCGGCGCGACCTCGTCGCTGCCTGACAGCTTCGCAGCCAATTCGTGCGGTGAGGATGCTGACTGGCGGCTCTGGCTGCCCGCGCTGCAACAGGGGCTGTTCGTGCTCGAACGGGACAGGGCGCGTGCCTGGCCGGGGGTGGTCGGCAAGACGCATATTCCCGGCAATGTCGCGATCATGGCCGATGGGCGCGCTGCTATCCATTTCCGGGGAGAAGCACCGGTGGGCAAGAGCGCGTTGCCGTTCGTGGCGCTGGACGACAAGGCGGTGGCCAGCGATGGCATCGAAGGGCTGCTGCCGGGCAGGCGCACCCTCTTTACCAGCGGTGCGGCAGGGCTGGCTGCGCCGCTGCTGCCGGGCAAACCGCTGCTCGATTCCGGTCGCTATCCCTGGGCGAGCTCGATCAACGGTATGGTCCAGACCGAGGCGGGGGACACCTGGACCATCGGTGATCTGGGCGTGGTGCGGCTGAAGACGGCCGATCTCGACCGCGCGTTGGCCCGGCCTGGTGCCGTTGTGCCCTATCGGCTGTTCGACTTTCGCGAGGGCCTGGGCAGCTTCGCCCAGAAATCGTCCGGCGCGCAGATTGTCGCGGGGCGAGACGGACGCATCTGGTTTGCCACCCGCGACACGATCGAAACCATCGACCCTGCGACCTTCGTCCGCAACGACCGCCCGCCCGACAAGATGATCCGCGCGCTGACGGTTGGCCAGCAGACGGTGATGGCGCGGCCAGGGATCCGCCTGGACGCCAATGTCACCGCGCTCGCCATTGAATATACCGCCACGGTGCTTGCAGCGCCCGACCGTGCGCGCTTCCATTACCGGCTGATCGGACAGCAGGATCAATGGATCGATGCCGGGCCGCGCCGGACAGCAACCTTTGCGGACTTAGGCCCCGGCGACTATCGCTTCGAACTCATGGCCGCGAACGAGGATGGGGTGTGGAGCCGCGAACCTGCGGTGCTCGAATTCACCATCGCGCATGCCATCCACCAGACATGGTGGTTCCGCTCGCTTGCGCTGCTCGCGCTTCTGGGCCTGCTTTATCTGCTCTACGCCCTGCGCCTGCAGCAGGTCAGCAGCCGGGTGCGCGTGCGGATGCTCGTGCGCACCAGCGAGCGCGAACGGATCGCGCGCGAGCTGCACGATACGATGATTCAGGGTGTGCAGGGACTGATCCTGCGTTTTCAGGCTGTTGCAGACCGTTTTGCGCATGATCCCGAGGCCCAAGCGATCCTGCAGCCGGCGCTTGAACGCGCCGAAGAGGTGCTGGTCGAAGGCCGCGATCGCGTCACGGGGCTGCGCACACCGCGGTTGCGCGATTTCTGCGAGGAACTGGCCCGGCTGCTGGGCAACGGCATGTATCCGCAGGACCGGATCGCGCCGATCCAACTGACCCAGATCCCGCGTCCGATCGCGCCCGAGATCATCGACGACCTGCTGGCGGTGCTGGGCGAGGCGCTCAACAATGCCGTGGCGCACTCGCAGGCGAGCCGGATCGAGCTCGGCGTGCGATTCGGCCGATGGACCTTCGGTGCCTATGTCCGCGACAACGGCATCGGGATGCACGAAACGATCATCTCCGATGGCGGGCGCCCGGGCCATTTCGGGCTGCTCGGCATGAAGGAGCGGATCGAGGCGATCGGCGGCAAGCTGATCGTCGAGAGTGCGAACGGCTTCGGCACGGTGGTCGAACTGCAGATCCCCGCGCGCGTCGCCTATGCCTGATCCCGCTCGTCAGCGCGCAGAACGAGCCGTACCTCCGCTACCGTCCGCGGCCATGGCCTTGGCGAGCGGAACATGGGCCCACAATTTGCCGACCTCGTCGTCCAGCCCGGTCAGGTCATAGCGCAGCAGCGATACCGGAAGGCGGCCCGTGTTCATCAGATAATCGTGAAAGTCCTTGATCCGGAACGCATCGCCCAGCTGCCGACGCCGGTCGACGAGCATTTTCTGCAGCTGCATTGCGCCGATCGTGTAGGTCATGCCATAGCCCGGGGGACGACGGATATAGATGCCGGCATCGACCCGCGCGACATCGTCGTCGAGATAGGGCGTCCACTCCTTCCAGAAGGCCATGGTCTCACCGACCGTCATCTCGTTGCGCTGCATCTTCACGTCGCCGATCGTGCGCGCGGCGCGGAAAAGGCCGAAAATGTAGATCAGCTCGCGGGTGCGCGGGCGGTCGTCGAACAGCCCCAGTTGCAGCGCCTGTTCCTCCAGATAGAAGCCCCAGCCTTCGGTGCGCCCGCTGTCGCTGATATGGCGGCGGATCGGGTGCGTCACCCGCGCGCCGGTCATCCCGTCGAAGCGATGGCCGGGAAAGGTCGCGTGAAGATGGTCGGGCGACGCATCGCGGAACTGCACCTGCTCCCAGAACATCGGGCCCTTGGGTCGCACGACCCAGGGAGCATTGAAGCCGACCTCCTGATAGGTGCCTGGAATGTAATCGGGGATCGTGATGATGTCCTCATCGCGCAGCCAGGCGCGAATCTTGGCGTCGGTGCCCGCGAGCTGGGCCTCATATTCCTCGCCGCTGGTCGGCAGCTGGAGTTCGGGCAGCTTGCGGTTGCGATGACGCTCGGTCGCATAGTTGGACCAGTGCCGCTCGAGCTCGCGCTCGGCCAGGGTGACGATCTCGTCCGAATCATAGGGCATCAGCCTGACATGGTGGAGGAACCAGTCATAGGCGGGCTTGCCGACGCC
>NZ_LSIS01000405.1:0-252 GCF_001556365.1 Blastomonas sp. CCH1-A6
TTGCCGATCTGCCGCAGGGCATGGTGGTGCTGCCGGGACTCGATCTGGATATGGACGAAGCGCTCTGGGAAGCGCTTGGGCATCCGGTGACCACTCCCCCGCAGCCGGGGGCAGAACCGGTCGAGCGGCCCGCTATCACGCATCCGCAATATCACCTGAAGCAGCTGCTCCACGCGATGAGCGTCAGCCGCGCCGAGGTGGAGCCCTGGCAGGCCGAACCCAAGGCCGGTCTCGCCGCCGACCGTGCGCGAT
>NZ_LSIS01000406.1:0-6305 GCF_001556365.1 Blastomonas sp. CCH1-A6
GCGCTCGACATGCACCAGCAGCCGCATCTCGCCATTGACCACCGGAACGAGCGCGGCCGCATCCTGGCGATTGAGCAAAGCATCGTGCGGATGCGCGGGCACGCCGCGCTGGCCATTGGCGAGCGCGCGCGCCTCTATCAGCGCGTTGCGGAATTCGAGGAACGCCGAGGCACGGCTGCCGCCCGCCTTGGCCGATCCCGTCTCGCCCAGCTCGACGAACTGGAAGGCGCGGCCCTTGGTCACGGCGTTGTAGTCATCGCCCAGATCGATCACCGCGCCCATGCCGGCGAAGATCGCGGCAGGGGCGATCGGTGCGACCACCGCGCGGGTGATGCCGGCGGCGCGGTTGACCGCGACTGCACTAACCTTGGGATTGATCGCGGGGGTGACATCGATCGCGGCGGAGAATTCGCCCCGGCTCGCGCTCGAATCGTTGGTCTCGTTGACCGCTTCGACCTCGACCAAGCCCAGCCGGCTGAAGCCTGCGAACAGGCCAGGGGTGACCCATTTGCCGGTGGCGTCGACCACCTGTGCGCCCGCAGGCACGGCAACGCCCGACCCGGCGGCTATGACCTTGCCATCGCGCAGCACCACGGTGCCGCCCTCAATGGGGGCGCTGCCGTCCCCGATCACGACCTTGCCGCCAGTGATGGCGACGGTCTGCGCGAGCACAGGCGAGGCGAGCAGCGCGGCAGCGGCCACGCTCAGCGAAAGGAGGGATCTCATCATTTCGTGTCTCCCTCACCCGGCTGGCCCAGCTCGAAATCGCTCACCGGACGGCGCTTGGGATCATTGGCATCATACAGCAGTGCACCATCGACCCAGACCTTTTCGGGCCGGGCATAGACGGAGAGCGGATTGGCGTTCCACAGCACCACATCGGCCATCTTGCCGGGCTTCAAGCTGCCGGTCTTGTCGGCAATGCCCATCGCCATGGCGGGGTTGTAGGTCAGCCACCGGATCGCGGTAGCATCGGAAATGTTGAAGCCCATGCGGCGACCGTCGCCCAGCGCCTTGGCGGCTTCCTGGTTCAGGCGCTGGATCTGGTCCTGGTCGTCCGAATGGATGATCGTGCAGGCGTTCGCGTTCTGGATGATCGCGGCATTTTCGGGAATGCCGTCGTACGATTCCATCTTGAAGCCCCACCAGTCGGCCCAGACGGCGGAGCAAATATTGTTCTCGCGCAGCAGGTCGGCGATCTTGTAGCTCTCGACCGCGTGGTGGAAGGTCGACACCTTGTAGCCAAACTCCTTGGCCATATCGATGACGATGGCCATTTCATCGGCGCGATAGCAATGGTTGTGGATCTGGATCTTGCCTTCCAGCGCCGCTTTCAGCGTATCCATGCCGATGTCGCGCGCGGGCGGGGTGCCGCCCTTGCGCTCATATTCGTCCCAGCGCGCCTTGTACTCGGCCGCGCGCGCCCAGGTCTGGCGGTTGACCGCGAGATTGCCCATGCGGCTGGCCGGCTTCTGGTTGCGGCTACCATAGACGCGCTTGGGATTTTCGCCGCAGGCCATCTTGAGGCCATAGGGCGCGCCGGGGAATTTCATCGCCTGCATCGTGCGCGCGGGCACGTTCTTGAGCGTCACCGACCGCCCGCCAAACAGGTTCGCGGAGCCGGGCAGGATCTGAAGTGAGGTGACGCCGCCATTGGCCAGCGCGCGGCTGAAGCCGGGGTCCTGCGGCCAGACGCTATGTTCAGCCCAGACATCGGCGGTGACCGGGCTGGTCGCCTCGTTGCCGTCCGAATGTGCTGCAACGCCGGGCGAGGGATAGTCGCCGAGATGGCTGTGAATGTCGATGATGCCGGGCGTCACGAACTTGCCGGTGCCATCCAGCACCATGATGTCGGCAGGGATCGGCGTGTTCGCATCGCCGACCGCGGTGATCTTGCCGTCGGTGAAGAAGACCACGCCATTGTCGATCTGTCCGCCCTCGCCATCGAAGATGGTGACGTTGCGGATCGCGGTCGGCTGGCCCGGATAGGGCTTGTAGGTGCTGGGATACGGGTTTTCGTTGATGCTCACCTTCTCCGCCTTGGGCGCGCTGGCGCTGGCGGAGGAGGGGCCTTCGGCACTTGTCGTGTTGGCGCACCCGACGACCGCTATGGCCGCCAGGGGTGCGAGATACCCGTATCGCATGTTCTTTCCCTGTCGCAGTTCGGAAGTGGTTTTGTCGTTGTGATCAGGCACCGCGCGTCGCCGGATGCACGCCCGCCGCCTGGTTCTCGGCGAGTTCGTCCTCGCCTGCCAGCGGTTCGGCATCCTTCAGCGTATCGAGGTGCATCAGCTTCTTGATCAGCGGGGCGATGACGAGCACTCCGACGCCCACGGCAATCGCGATCCAGCCGATCTGCGAGTAGACGTCGAGCACGGTCTGCTGGCCTGCGCCTTCGCCGCTCGCCTTTTCAGATCCCGTGGCGGCCGCGATCAGGCCGGCAACGAAATTGCCCGAGGCCGAAGCGAAGAACCACGTGCCCATGATCAGCGAGGCCATATGCGCCGGCGCCAGCCGGTTCATCGCGCTGAGGCCCACCGGCGAGAGGCAGAGCTCGCCCATGGTGTGGAGCAGATAGATGAGGAAGATGAACAGCACCGGGGTCGGCACACCTGCTCCTGCAGCGGCAGCGCCCGCAACCAGCACCAGGAAGCCAGCGCCGAGCTGGATCATCGCCAGGCCGAACTTGGCCGGGGCGGAGGGTTCGAGCCCCTTGCGGCCCAGCCACGTCCAGAGCGCCGCGAAAATCGGCGCCAGCAGCACGATGTAGATTGCGTTGATCGACTGGAAGATCGACGCCTTCACATCGCCACGGTCAACATGACGGTCGGTATAGAGGTTGAGCGAGGACCCTGCCTGTTCGAACAGCGCCCAGAACAGCACCGAGCCGAGGATCAGGAACATCGCGGCAAAGATGCGGTCGCGGTCTTCGCGCGGCAGCTTGGTGACGGCGGTGAGCAGCACATAGCCGACGAGCACGACGCCCGAGGCGAGCAGCAGCCAGCCGACGACCTCCTGATACTGGATCAGCACCCAGATGCCCAGAACGGCGGCGATGCCGATGGCGTACAGGAGCCATTCGAGCTTGATGCCCATCACCGGCTTGGCCAAAGCCGCCGCATCGGGCGCTTCGCCGCGACCGCACAGCAGAGGCTTGCCCAGGACGAACACGATAAGGCCCAGCGCCATGCCGACGCCCGCAGCCCCGAAGCCATAGGACCAGCCGTAGGTCTCGCCCAGAATACCGCAGGCGACCGAGCCGAGGGCTGCGCCGAGATTAATGCCCATGTAGAAGATGGTGTAGGCACTATCGCGCCGCACGTCGGTTCGCGGATAGAGCTGGCCGACGATCACCGAGATGTTCGCCTTGAGGAAGCCCGAGCCCACGATGATGAAGGCGAGCGCCAGCCAGAAGACGTTGAGGGCAGCGGGGTCCTGTCCCCCTGTGCCTTCGAAGCCCATCAGCAGGTGGCCGAAGGTGAGCAGGATTGCACCATAGGTCACCGCCTTGCGCTGGCCGAGATAACGGTCGGCCAGATAGCCGCCGAGCACCGGAGTGATGTACACCAAAGCGGTATAGGCACCGTAGATGACGCCCGATTGCGAATCCGAAAACAGCCAGTGCTTGGTAAGGTAGAAGATCAGCAGCGCGCGCATGCCGTAATAGGAAAAGCGTTCCCACATTTCCGCGAAGAACAGCACATACAGGCCCTTGGGGTGGCCCAGGAATGTGCCCTTGGAATCGCCGCTCACGGCATAACCGCTGGCCATTATCGAATGTCTCCCGTCGATTTTTCAGTTGGCGGCCCGCCCCCAGGCCGTCCATAGCGTGGGCTGCAACCTAGACAAAAATGCGCGGGTGTGAAGCGCCTTGTTGCAGTTGATACCAGACTGCCGCCTGTCACCCCGCTGCCGGAGCCCATTGTGACCCAGTTCAACGACCTGTCCTCGCTGCCCCGCTATCTCGCCAGCCGCCGCTCGGGCCGCCCGCGCGACATGATCGCGCCCGGCCCCGATGCCGCGCAGATGCGCGAGATCGTGCGGATGGCGCTGCGCACGCCCGATCACGGCAAGCTGAACCCCTGGCGCGTCGTGCATGTGGCGAGCGACCAGCGCGATGCCTTTGCCGAAAAGCTGACTGCCGCCTATCGCGCGGAGAAGCCCGAGGCCGGACGGCTCGAGATCGAGGCGATGGAAAGCTTCGCGCGCCAGGCGCCCGAACTGCTCGTCGTGCTCTATTCGCCCCGTGAATCGAGCAAGATCCCGCTGTGGGAACAGCAGCTTTCGGCCGGGGCCTTCGTGATGAACCTGCTCCACGCGGTCCACGCGCACGGCTTTGTCGGCGGCTGGATCACCGGCTGGCCGAGCTATAGCGATGCCGTGCGCGACATGTTCGGGTCAGCGCCCGAGCAGATCGCGGGCTTCGTGTTCATCGGTACTGCGGGGCAGGCGCTCGAGGAGCGGCCGCGGCCGGAGCTGGATGCGGTGCTGAGCGCGTGGGATCCAGCTAAAGACTGATCAGAGCTGCCGTGCATAAGCGCTCAGTGCAGGGCGCCCGCCGCGACAATTGCCGCATCCTCCTCGGCAAATTCGCGGATGATGGCGGCGTCCAGGCCCTCGGTCGGTGTCTGCTTCGCCTCGTGCCGGTGTGCGATGATGGCAGCGGCATTCCAGGCCTTGGCGGCGGCGAGCGCGATGCCCTGACGGTTCTTGAGCGGCTCGGCAGCGGCCTTGGCGATCTGGAGGCTTTCCTGCTCGCGGCAGAATTTTTCGGTGAAACGCATCGATGCTCTCCTCGTCGGACTTCCAGACGATCAGGCAGCAAGGCGCGCGGTTGCGCGCGTTATCGGCGATCCAGGTTATCGGATGCCGCCTCCCTAGCACGGCCGGGCGGCAATAGCGAACGATGGTTCCTGCAGGCCGTCATCGGCCCAAATTTGCCTCATTCCTTCGGTGGCCGCCCCCTGGGGCGCTGTTCGGGCGGGGCGAGCTTGATGCCGCGCCGCGCCAGCGCCTCACGCAACAGGATCTCGATCTCGGCATTCACGCTGCGCAATTCCTGCGCGGCGGCGCGCTCGATCGCCGCGTGGAGCGACGGATCGAGGCGCAGCGCGAAGGATTTCTTGGGCGGCGGATTGGGCATTGTTCAGGTCAATAGAGCGACCCGGCATTGACCACCGGCTGGGTGTCGCGCTCGCCGCATAGCACCACCATCAGGTTGGAGACCATCGCCGCCTTGCGCTCGTCGTCGAGGTGAACGACATTCTTCTCGCTGAGCATCGCCAGCGCATGTTCGACCATCGTCACCGCGCCCTCGACCAGCCGCGATCGTGCCGCGATCACCGCCTCGGCCTGCTGGCGCCGCAGCATCGACTGGGCGATCTCGGGCGCATAGGCGAGGTGCGTCAGGCGGCATTCGTCGATCTGCACGCCCGCCGTGCCGACACGCTCCTGCAGCTGCTTTTCCAGTTCGTGGCTGACTTCCTCGGCATCGCCGCGCAGCGTCACCTCATCGGCATTGAAATCGTCATAGGGGTAGCGCGCGCCGATCACGCGAACCGCGCTCTCGATCTGGATGTCGACAAATTCCTGATAGTTCTCGACATCGAACAGGGCCTTCGCGGTGTCCGACACGCGCCAGACGACATTGGTCGCGATCTCGACCGGGTTGCCGCGCAGGTCGTTCACCTTGACCTTTTCCGAGGTGACGTTGTGCACGCGCACCGAGATCTTCTTGCGGCTGAGCCACGGCCAGCGCCAGCGCAGCCCGGTGTTGCGATCGGTGCCCTTGTAACTGCCGAACAGCTGGATCGCCGCCGCCTCGTTGGGGTTCAGCATGTAGAAGCCCGAGATGATGAACAGAAAGGCCATGCCGCTGACGATGGCGATGACCAGTCCCAGCACGTTGCCGTTCTTCAGCATGCCCACGCCCAGCACCGGCAGCAGCATCGACACCAGCAACAGGAGCAGGAAGATATAGCCGTTGAACGTGCTGGCCTCGCTCTCTGTGCTGGCGACCATGGCACCGCCGCCCGACGAGCCGTCAAAAGAAGAATTCTGCTGCATCTGAAACGCCCTCCGATTCGATAATCATGATATCATAATTATATCAAATGTTATCGGGCGCAAGCCGGATTCGTTGTGCACCGTTCAGCTGGATCATGCCGTCCGTCACAGCGTGCAGCGAGGGGGAGGGGTATCAAAGCGACGAACGGTCCGCCGCAACAGGAAACCGTTCTGCCGTCCATGCGTAAGGCATGGGACCAATAAAGGATCAAAGCCATGACGATGCACCATGCCCGCCC
>NZ_LSIS01000407.1:0-443 GCF_001556365.1 Blastomonas sp. CCH1-A6
GCCATCGAGCGAAACCGATGTGCCGAAGCGGTCATTGGCCTGGATATCGGCCAGGCCGATGTTCTTGCCGCCCCCATAGTCCAGGCCGACAATGGCTTCGAGCGCTCCACCGGAAAACTGGGCGTTGGAGAAGCTGAACAGATAGACGGCGCCGGCAAAACCGGCCGTGTTCCCGGCGCCCGCATCATTGGGTGCGCCGACAGCCAGACGGTTGCCGTCGAGCGAAACCGAGGATCCGAAACGGTCTCCCCCCTCGATCTGCGTGACGAACAGGTTCTTGCCGCCGACATAGCCATGGCCGATCACCGATTGCAGGGTCGCGCCCCCGAACAGGAAATCGGTGAAGGTGAACAGATAGACCGCGCCCGCATCGATCAGGCCGTCGATCGACCCGTCATCGCCCCGGGCCCCGATCGCGAGGCGGACGCCATCGAGCGAAACCG
>NZ_LSIS01000408.1:0-6785 GCF_001556365.1 Blastomonas sp. CCH1-A6
CCTCGTCGCCAGCGACCGCCACGCCGACCGTGCGGCATACCGTCGGTCGCGCCGCTTCCCAGGCGGCTCCTGTCAGCAGGCCTTTGCGCGGGTCGGCGTAGCGAAGCGAGCGAACAGGAAAGACGTCGCGACGGCGAATGGCGCGGCGTAGCCGGTCGAGCGTACAAAGCCGGTATCCGGTCAGATCGAATGTACCGTCATCACTCTTCAACTGGCGCGCCCACCCCTTGGGGACGAACGATGTTGGTGGCGGTCCACGGCGCTTCTCGCCCCTGTGAACTCTTCGCAGGTGGTCGACCGCGTCGAGCAGCGGCTGTCCTGCGGGCGCGGCTGCAAGATCGAGCGCTGCCAGCATCTTCGGCAGATAGCGCATCGTCCCGGCCTGCTGGCGCAACTCGACAAAATAGCTCTCGTCGTTCGGCCGCGCGAGAAGGTTCACCTGTGCGACGGCGTCGGTCAGCGCTGCCCGGTCGACGAGCGCGAACACGGCCGCGCGCACCTGCGCATCGCTGATGCTATCATCGAGCAGCACGACGCCGGCATCGCGAAGCCGGAGCGATGCGGCATCGAGATCACGCAGCGAACGCATCCGAGCATCCCTGGCGTTGATGCGCGCGTTGGAAAACATTCTGGTCGACACGACGTCGAACAGGTCGATGACATCGTCGCTGGCCGACGCTTCGAGGGTGCGGATGAACGCGACGAGGGTGGCAGCGCGCCGATCGTCGGGGAGGCGGGCCACCGCCTGCGCCCGCGCCGCACCGGCAAATCGCGCCAATGCGACCGCCTTGCCGGGTGGCACCCGGTCAAGTTCGGGCAAGCCCGCTGTGAACGTGCGGATTTCGGTAAGGCGATCAACGGCGCGGCTGATCTCGGGTCCGCTTTGCAGGTATGGACCGTCACGCAGTCGATCGAGCGGGCTTTGCCGCCCGTCGCCAATAACGGCGACCAGCGTGTCGAGCCGGGCGCGTTGCTCTGACGTCAGCCTGTCGATGAGACGGCGATGAACGTGTGTGGCGACCCGTGTGCGGACTCGTGCGATATCGCGCTCGAGGACGGACAGCCCTGGCAACAGCACCTTGGATTCAATCAGCCACGTCGCCGCTGCATCGAAGAGCGCCGATGGCCGATCGGTGCCCGTCCAGCACAGCGCGTACAGGAAACGATGCAATCGGAACGCGATGCGTGGATCGGAGAAAACCTGGTAGCCATAATGGTCGCGGATGCGCGGGCCGTGCCGCCATCGTCCCTTGGTCGCGCAATATTGCGCCATCCGTTCGCACGGCTCGTCGATCGCCAGCTGGCTGCCTGCGAACCGCATGACCGACGCCGGTGTCTGTGCCGGATCTTCGAGAAAGGTACCGAGCAACCGCAAAGAGCCAAGCTGTACCGCAACGCCGAGCCTGTTGTGATCGCCGCGGTGCGCGCCGATGAACATCCGGTCTGCATCGTCGAGATGAAAATGGCGCGCCAACTGGTCCGATGTAGGATCGCCGGCGAAGCGACCATAGCGCCGTGCCTGCTCGTCCGAGAGAAAGCTGACCGGCACTGCTCGGCCTATGCTGCTATTTTAGGCCGAACCCCGCGCTTGCCCAGCAATTCGCTGGCCCGCTCTCGCGGCTGACCTTTCGCATCGACATAAGCATAAAGCGTCGACACTGACACGCCGAGTTGGAGTGCAACATCGCGTGCGGCATTGTCGCGATCCGCCATCAGCGCCATCGCGGCCTTCAGCTTCTGCTTCGTCATGACCCGCGGCCGACCACCTGCACGGCCTCGCGCCCTGGCCGCGGCCAGCCCCGCCATTGTACGCTCATGGGTCAGATCGCGCTCGAACTCGGCCAGGGTAGCGAAAATACCGAACACCAACCGGCCCGTAACGGTCGTCGTGTCGATATCGCCGGTCAGCACCTTAAGGCCGATCCCGCGCTTCTGCAGATCGCCGACCAGCCCAACGACGTGGGGTAGCGACCGTCCGATCCGGTCGAGCTTCCAGACTACGAGGGTGTCGCCATCACGCATGATGTCGAGTGCCTTGTCGAGCCCAGCCCGTTCGGTCGCACGGCCCGAGCACACGTCGTCGAATACCCGGTCGCATCCGGCACGATCCAGCGCATCGCGTTGTAGATCGAGATTTTGCTCGCCTGTCGACACCCGCATATATCCGATCAGCATCGACGCCCGCTCCTTCTTGCATTAATCTATCGAAGGATGGGTTTACCGGCTATAGGTTTCTGGATGGGTAGATGTGAGATTGAGGGTCATCCAGCGGTCCGATCGTAATCGCCGGCCCGCTTCGCATCAAACCGGGGTTTATTGGAAAAACCAGACGGCCGCTTCCGCCCCAATTGCGGACGTCGCGGAAAGCGATAGCTTCGAGCCCATGAGCGAGTATCGGGACAGCAGCACGCTAGGTGGAAAGATCGGCTGCGGTATGGCGGCCTTTGTCGGTGTTCCCCTCATCGGGGTCGTCTTCATCGTGAGTTCGCTCGGCGACTGTGCGCCAGATGCCGAATGCCACAGAGGCTTAGACTGGCCGCTGCTAGGTGGGGCAATCGCGATAGCCGCAGCGGTTGGTTTGGGTGTTCGGTCGCTAACAAATTGGATCAAGGGGCGTCGGAGGGACGGCAGCTAACCACCACTTCGCGCCCTTCCGGAATGGCCCGCGGCCTTGAGGCGTGCTGCCTTATGTAGGTTTTCTGTTCCGTTGCTACTCAACCCCCGGCATCCATCACTTCCTCGATCCAGCGCACCGGATAGGTGGTGATCAGCAGGGCTTTGCGGGTGGTCCGCTTCAAATCGACATTGTGCACCAATGCGAACCAGCGGAATCCAAACTGGCGCACAATCGCATCGAGCAAGGATTTGAGCTGATCGAGCGTCGTCGCCTGCCGGCATTCGGCTTCGAATGCAGTGATATCGCCCAAGCGGCCAGCATCTTCGAGACTACCCATAGTGCGAACGATTCGCATTTTGATTGTTGTTTCGTCCAGTCACCGTTCGGCGAAGCCATTGAATAACACGACCGGCTGCCTCCGCCGCCCAACTCCCCGCAGGAAAAGCACAGGTCGTCTTCAGTACGAGTCGGCCGGGGCGAGGACGAAAGGGCGCCCGTGACACTTTACCTCCGGGCAAAGTGTCACAGCCGACAAAATGACGAAATCGGCGGCAAAGGGGATTCACTTCACCCCCTATATGTGCTTGATTCAATCCCGTTATGTTGCATGCTCCGATCATTGGCGATGGCCGCCCGCAACTGGATATGCCGTCCTTGCTGGAGATGCTTGCACGGTCTTCGTCTCGGCCGCGCTACGCCTTCATGGTGCTCAACCTGATTGCCCAAGTTTCCCGTCCCGACGGTAGCGCCGGGCCGCTGGTAGCCAAGGGCGGCGGCCTCATTCCCCTGCGTGACTGGCTTTGCGATGCACTGACGCCGATGGGGCAGCGCGACCCCCGGCGCGTCGCCCTGGAAGAGCGGATACGCAGTGACCTGGCAATCTCAGGCGGGTTGCCGACCGATGTGGATCAGGCCACGGCGATGGTCGAAGACGCCATCCGTGAGCAGGTACGGGCTTCGGGCAAGACGAATGTGAGCCGGGCGGTATCGGAGCTGGTGCGCGCTGGCTTGCTCAAGCGGCACTATCAAGGCTATTACGTTGATCATCATAATCGCGGGGCGCAACGCCAGGCTGTCTATATCTTGGCTGGTCGCGCGCGCGGCTTGATCGGCGGCAGACAAGAGCAGCCGAGAGCCGTTCCGAGACAGACAGAACTAGCGTTCTGATCGCCCCGAAATAGCGCAGATTTAACATAACCATTATTATCGAACACCGAGTGTAAGAACTGAACCCCGTCGAAAACGTGTGGCAGTTTATGCGCGATAACTGGCTGTCCAACCGCATATACTCCTCATACGAGGATATCGTCGACCACTGCTGCTTCGCCTGGAACAAGCTTGTCGACCAGCCTTGGCGCATCATGTCGATCGGCTTACGACATTGGGCGCACGGCTACTGATCAATGCACTCTGGTACCAGGCGTATATCATCCGAGTCCGCATAATGTCATGCGAGGTTGCTAGCTGACCTGAAATCAGGCTGGAGCTCATGACCGAACGACTTCCACCTTTGCGCGCCGTTGAGGCCTTTATCCAAGTCGTTGAGACGTCGAGCTACGGCAAGGCGGCGTTGGCGCTCAACATCACGAAATCTGCGATCAGCCGTCGGATTCAAAGCCTCGAGGACGACTTGGGCGTCAAATTATTCCGAAGGTCTAACCGAGCGCTAGAATTGACAGCCGACGGGCAAAAGTATTTCAAGATTACACGTTCAGCGTTCGACACGTTACGCGAAGCCGGTGCCCAAATCAAAAATACCCGCCGCGATGACATCTTGCGTATCGCCCTACCGCAGTCCTTTGCCTCATCATGGCTTCTTCCGCGGATCGGGACCTTCTATGAAACGTACCCCAACACTGATCTTCAACTTAATTGGCGCGGCTATTTCAATATGTTTGAAGATGAAGACGTCGACGTACTGCTCACAGTTACAGAAGAGACACCGCCGACGCTTCATGCCGAAAAGCTTATGGATATTGTGTGGTTTCCAGTATGCAGCCCGAACCTTCTCGAGCAATCTACTGCCACGCTAGACTCCATCGGTGGACAAACGTTGCTCCATTTAACCACAATGCCCGGCGCCTGGCCGCAGTGGCTCAATCAGGTGGGCCACCCAGAGTTACCAGATGGTCAACGAGGGCGGTTTTTCGACTCTATGCTCCTAGCGCTTGACGCGGCGGTCGTTGGGCTGGGGCTGGTGCTCTGCGCCGAACCTTTTTGCCAACAATATTTGGAGCATGGTAGGCTCATCGCGCCCTACGCCCCGCGGCTCAAAGACAGTCAGGCGCTATACTTCGTCTGCCGGAAACGTGACGTTTCCAAGCGAATGGTACGGCGCTTTCGGCACTGGTTGTTCGCTCAGCCACAATTTGCCGTCGCTTCCTCAATGTC
The DNA here is from genome assembly GCF_001556365.1 of Blastomonas sp. CCH1-A6. Lineage (NCBI taxonomy): Bacteria > Pseudomonadati > Pseudomonadota > Alphaproteobacteria > Sphingomonadales > Blastomonadaceae > Blastomonas > Blastomonas sp. CCH1-A6. Next base: position 5,009 of record NZ_LSIS01000408.1, read on the forward strand.
CGTTGTTGCCCCGATTGTTGGCAAAACGAAGCTTTTAAATCACCTGCCGTGCTGATTCGGTCCTTGGGGGCAGATGGAGGCGGGCCGATGATAGGCGAGCGGGGAGTGATGCAGGAAACAATGTTCCTTGTTTCAGCCTCAAGCGCACCGAACCACCTGCTGCGCGCGACCGACCGCTCTCTTTCGACCTACTCCCGACATCATGCGTCTCTGCGTCCCTTTCTAGAGTGGCGTAGGGATCGAACATCTGATCGGGGGCGGGCTGTGCCTGGTGATAGTTCACCTCCGCGCCGCCCGTCCCCAGCAATACGAACCAACAATCGATGCGGCGCCAGCCTACAGGAAGCCGTCTAATTCTCGAGGAATAATCGTTTTATCAGAAGATATTTTCTCGAGGTCAAATGGCTTCGGCTTGAGCGAAAACTCCAGCGGATCACTCGAGTTCACATAGCTGTTCATCACGCGCATTTTAATTCCAGAAAACCCCTTTGCGACAAACTTGTCCGTCTTCAGCGCGACCACCCCTCCTGCCGGAACGGAGAAATAGCGTCCTCGGTTGGACAGCCAACCAGGATCACTGACCTCGATATCGACTTTGATAGGACCGTTATTCTTCAGCACGAAGGTCGCATAACCCCCCAGCAATCCGATTTCATTCGGCTTGACATAGCTTGCAAGAGTAAGATCAAGCATCGATTCCACGATGTTTTGGACGTCCTCCGGCCGGCCGATCAGCGTGCTACGATACAGTCCGATGGTGTGCCGCGCATGCAGCGCGTCACTGAAATTGCTGGCTTCATTTCCTTTCGTAAGAAAGAGCGTCGTGGTGCGATGCTCGCGCTCACCGGCCGCACGTTCCATGTCAACGCCAATATGTGCGTCGGTTACGCCGGCCATATAGAGATTATACTTGAGCGCGACGTCGATCGCCTTGGGATAGATTGTTTCACCGTTTGCGACTTCGATACCGGAAATGAGACCCGTCTTGAACATCCGTTCCAGGAACGGGGTAACGACCACCTCGCCAGCAGTCGGCGACGGGGCGGCAGGATGGTTCCATTGGCAAATGCCGCCTTGCCGCCTCGCTTCCTCAAGGACAGGTTCCAACTCCTTCTCGACGATGCTTGCCCGCTGCCAATCGGGCTTGAGAGCCGTGGAAACATCGGCAAACGTACTAATGTGAATCTGCTTTTCGTTTAACTTGTTTGCATCTTTCAGGAAGTGACAGTTGAAGTGCCCGATGTTTCTCGTGACCTCCGTCCCGAGTGCGATATTCATGTCACCAAGATTCAGGAAGTTTGTGTCGATGAAGTCACGCGCAATTTCGTAGCTCCGGTTCTTGTTTTTGCTGACATCCCTTTTTTTGGGCGTAACTATATCATGCTCCGTGAACGAGACAAATTTGAGCCCGTCGCGCTTCGCCTCAAGGAGCCGATAAGAGGGCCAGGTGGCACCATCGGAGAACACGGTGTGGATGTGAAGTTCTCCAGCCCAAACATGGTCGCCGTTTTTCAGGTCAGGAAAAATCAACCTCTCGGCCGATGGTGGTCTTTCGTCCTTGAGCGGAGAGACGAACTGCGCCGAAGCGTCGGAAGTCGCCGCGAGGGCTATCGCGACAAATGGCAGAGCGGCAAGTAAAATATTGTAACACGTTCTCATGAGGACCTCGCTGATAGTGAAATCGAGCACGATTCAATAATAATCATGCCAGTTTGGTGCTAACGGCTCTGTTGCAAACATGGGGCACGGCCGCGCGGCGTCACCCAGTTGGGGGATT
>NZ_LSIS01000409.1:0-18232 GCF_001556365.1 Blastomonas sp. CCH1-A6
GGGCAATCCCGATGAGGGATTTGCCCGGCTCCTGCGCCGCCACACCCACGCCTTTCTGCACCGCTCGCCCGAAGAGGCGACGGGTCTGGGCTATGATACCGGAGCCAATGCGTCGCTCCGCGCGCGGCTCGACGACCGCTCACAGGCTGCGCGCGAGGCAGACCGCGCGGCCATCACGATCGCGCTGGCCGATCTCGACGAAATCGATGTCTTGGCGCTGTCGAAGCCCGCCCAGCTCGACCATGCGGTGGCGCGCTTCGTCTATGAAACGCTGGCCGATACGCTCGGCCGCTATGGCTATGTCGACGCCAATCTGAGGCCCAGCCCCTATATCGTCAGCCAGATGAACGGGGCCTATTACTGGCTGCCCGATTTCATCGGCGGAACGCATCCGCTGGAGAGCGCTGCCGATGTCGCGGCCTGGCATGACCGGCTGGCAGCGCTTGCGGTCGCGCTCGATCAGGAGACCGACCGGATCCGGATCGATGCCGCCGCCGGTATCATTCCGCCCGATTTCGTCATCGACCGCGCGGTGCGCCAGATCGAGGCCTTGCGCGATGCGCCGCCGCGCCAGTCGGCGCTGATGGCCAAGGCGATTGCCCGCGCCGAGGCGGCAGGCCTCGGCGATATCGGCACCAGGGGCGAGGCGATCTTCGCCAAGGCGATCGCGCCCGCGCTTGACCGTCAGGCGGAAACGCTCAAGGCGCTGCGGGCAAAGTCTGTCGAGACCGCCGGATGCTGGCGGCTGCCCGATGGCGATGCCTATTATGCCAGCGCGCTGCGCGCCAACACCACCGCTGCCATTTCCCCCGAGGAACTGCACCGCGAAGGGCTCAACCAGTGCGCCGCGCTGATCGCCGAGATCGATGCCGGGCTGAAGGCGCAAGGCCTTTCCAAAGGCTCGGTGGGCGATCGGATCAAGGCGCTCAATGCCGATCCGCGCTTCACCGTCAGCGACGACGATGCGGGACGCGCGCAGATCATCAAGGCGGCCGAAGCCACGCTGGAGCGGGTGCGCGAGCGGCTGTCCGGCGCGTTCAGCGCGGTCGAGATCGATCCGCTGGTGGTCCGGCGCATTCCGGTCGCGATCGAGAATGGCGCGCCGGGAGCTTTCTATTCGGAGGGCGTCGCGGGCCAGCCGGGCACCTATTCGCTGAACCTCAAGACTCCGGGCGAGCATCCGCTATGGCGGCTGCCCACGCTGACCCATCACGAGGGCATTCCGGGGCACCACTATCAGGCATCGGTGCTGCGCCATGGCAGCGCACTGCCGCTGTTCCGCAAGCTCGTGCGCTTTTCCGCATATACCGAAGGCTGGGCGCTCTATGCGCAGCAGGTGGCGGACGAACTGGGCGTGTACGAGGGCGATCCGTTCGGGCGCATCGGCTATCTGCAGTCCGAGCTGTTCCGCGCCGCGCGCATCGTCGTCGATACCGGCCTTCACCACAAGCGCTGGAGCCGCGAGAAAGCGGTGCAGTGGATGGTCGACAATGCCGGAGAAAGCCCGGAAAGCACCGATCGCGAGGTCGTGCGCTATGCCGTCTATCCGGGTCAGGCGTGCAGCTTCAAGGTCGGCGCAAACCGCATTGTCGCCGCGCGCGAGGCGGCACGGGCCCGGCTCGGCGCGAAGTTCGACATTCGCGGCTTTCACGATCTGGTGCTGCGCTCGGGGCCGGTGCCGATGGCGGTGCTCGAAGAGGCGGCGCGCCAATGGATGGCATGAGCCCCCCACCCCCGGCGCGGCGCTGGCACCTGGCGCTGCTGCTGCTGCCGTTCGTGTGGCAGGTCGGCGCGGTGCCATTGGTCAATGACATTGCCTGGCGACCCTTCGGCCTGCCCTTCCCCATGGTGTGGCAGATGGCGGGCGTGCTGTTTGCCAGCGCCATCATCGCGCTGGTCCGCGCGATCGACCTGAAGCGCGAGCAGCACCGATGATCCTGGGCGTCACGCTGCTCGTCGTGCTCGGCACGATCGTCGGGGCGGTGCTCTATGGCCGCGCGCAGAGCAAGGCGAAGTCGGTCGAGGAATGGGCGCTGGGCGGCCGCCGCATGGGCACGCTGATCTTCTGGTTCCTCAATGCGGGCGAGATATACACGACCTTCGCGGTGCTCGGCATTTCGGGCTTTGCCTGGGCCTATGGTGCGCCGGCCTATCTCGCTTTCTGCTCGGTCTCGCTCTCGGCGGCGATCGGTTACTGGCTGATGCCGAAGATCTGGGCGGCAGGCCGCGCGCGGGCGCTGGTCACCCAGGCTGATTTCTTTGCCGATCACTATCGCGCGCGGTGGCTGGGCGTGGTCGTCGCAGTCGTCGGGATCGCAGCCCTGGTCGTCTATGTGCAGATCCAGATCACCGCGCTCGGCCTCATCCTGCGGATGACGCTGGGCACCGATGTCTCCCCCGGCATGGCCGCCGTGCTTGCCGCCGCTGCGATGCTCGCCTTCGTGTTCCTGGCCGGGCTGCGCTCCGCCGCCTTTGCCGCAGGCGTGAAGGACGTACTGATGCTGGTGCTGGTCATCGCGCTCAGCGCGACTGTCGCGGGCATTGTCGGCGCCAGCTCGATGGCCGATGTCTATGCCCGCGCGCAGGACGCGTTTCCCGGCATCGGCAAGCTGCCGGGGCTCAAGGCCGATAGCGGGCTTTCGACCACCTGGCTGATGACCTCGGCGCTCAATGTCGCGCTCGCCAACTGGATCTTCCCGCACATGTTCCAGCTGAGCTATTCGGCGGCGACCGAGGATGCGATCCGCCGCAACGCGATCTTCCAGCCGATCTATTCGCTGTCCTATTTCTTCATCATCCTGCTGGGTCTTGCCGCGCTGCTCGCGGGCACGGTGCCTCCCGATGGCGATATCAACGCGGTGCTGCTGCAGTTCGTGTCCGATCGCTATCCGCCTTGGCTGGTCGGGCTGCTCGCGGGGACGGCGTGCCTGCTCGCCCTCGTCCCGGGATCGGTGCTGCTGCTCACCGCCGGGTCGATCTTCGCGCGCAATGTCGTCGCCCCGCTCCGGCCGGGCCTCAGCGAACGCGGCGGCCTGCTCGCCTCGCGATTGTCGATGGTGGGGGCAGCGGCCATCGCGGTCTATCTGACGCTGGGCGGCAACCGCTCGCTAGTCGAGATCGGGCTGTCAGCCTATGGCGCGATCGGCCTGCTCGCACCGGGCGTATTCCTCGCCTTCGTCTGGCCGCGCACCAGCGCGGTCGCGGTCGCGGGCGGGCTGGTCGCTGGCTATGCGTTGCTCGTCACCCCGCCGGGCGAGGCCTGGATCGCCGCAAATTTCATCGAATGGGAGCCGGGCCTGGTCGCCATGGGGGCGGCGCTGATCGTCACCGTGGCGCTCAGCCTCATTGTCCCGCGCCGCGCAGATGCGCCCGGCGATTTACCGCTCACCCCGCCCCTCGCCTCGCAAGGAGAAACCGCCTGATGACCGACGCGCCTGCCTTTCTCGCCGCCGACCATGTCTCGTTCACCGTGCCCGATCTGGAGGCGGCGATCGCGTTCTATACCGACACGTTCGGTGCGCGTGAGCTGTTTCGCATGGGGCCGCTCGCGGCGAGCGAGATTCCGGCCATGCCCGATGGCCGCGACTGGATGGAGGCGCATGTCGGCGTCGCCGGCGCGACGCTGACGCTGGCGATGCTGGCGCTGGTCGACAATCTGAACCTGCAGCTGGTGCAATATGACGCGCCCGGCGACCGCAATCCGGTGCCGCCGCGCAACTGCGATGCGGGCGGGCATCACCTCGCGCTGCGCGTAGACAATGTCGACAAGGCCGCCGCCTATCTGGCCGCCAAGGGCTGCACCGTGCAGAATATCATCGAGATTTCCGAAGGGCCGCTCGCGGGCAAGAAGAACCTCTATGTCCGCGACCCCTTCGGCCACAGCCTCGAAATCGTCGATTGAAGGAGCCAGCCATGCCCAATACCCGCCTCAACCCGCCCTCGCTTTACGCAAGCACCGGCTTCGGCTTTTCCCACGCGACGGTTCAGGATGGCGGCCGGACCATCCATTGCGCCGGCCAGGTCGCCTGGGACAAGGACTGCAATGTCGTGGGTCCCGGCGATCTCGCCGCACAGACCCGCCAGGCGCTCGCCAATCTCAAGGAGGTGCTCACAGCGGCAGGTGCGAGCCCGGCGGATGTCGTGCGGCTGCGCACCTATATCGTCGATCACAGCCCCGACAAGCTGGGCGTGGTGCTGCCCGAGATCGGCGCGTTCTACGATGGCGGCGTGCCCGCGCCCAACACGCTGATCGGCGTCGCCGCGCTCGCCATGCCCGATTTCCTGATCGAGATCGAGGCGACCGCCGCGATCGGCTGATGCGATCGGCTGGCCGCCGGTCAGTCGATCAGATCGGCAATCGCCACCGGGCGCGCCGGGAAGCGCGCGGTAAAGCCGCCGCCCGGTGCCGCGCCCTGTTCTGCGAGCAGCGCGCGCACGGCATGCTCGCACGAGCGGCCCTGGCACACCCCCATGCCCGCGCGCGATACGAGCTTGAGCGCGCTCGCATCCTCGGGCCCTGCGGTCGCCCGGATCGCGCGGATCAGCGCCCCACGCGTCACATCCTCGCAGCGGCACAGGATCGTGGCATCGTCGGCGAGCCCCGCGATTGCCGTGCGCGGATCGGCGATGCGCGCGAGCAGATCGGCAAAGCGCTGCAGTTTCGCCAGTTCGCGGCGGATCGGCGCGGCACGGCGTTCGGCCTCACTCTCGCTCAGCAACCCATCGGCCAGAAGAATCCCGATCGCCGCCAGCCGCCCTTCGCGCAGCGCAACCTCTGCCCCTGCCACTCCGGTGGTCTCTCCCGCCGCGCTAAGGCCTTGTACGCTGCTGCGCTGCCAGCGATCGATCACCGCCGCCAGACCGCCCGTGCGCTCGCAGCGCTGCATCGCACAGCCCGCCTGACGGGGCAGATCGGCCTGGGGCAGGAAGCCGTAGCAGGTCGCGAGCACGTCGCAGGCGATTCTGGTGCCATCGGCGAATTCCGCCGCCTCGAGCCGCTCGCTGCCGATCGCGCGGACCAGCCGCTGCCCAAAGCGCACCGCCACGCCCGCGCGCCTGAGGTTCACAAAGGCCGCAGCGGCATCGCGGAACGGGCGCAAGTTGCCGAGCGGCAGCAGCGGATCGCGCAGCAGCTGCCCCACCATCGCACCCAGGCCCTGCGCGAAATGCACGCCAGCGACATCGGCCCCCGCCTTGCGCAGCTGATCGGCGACGAGCAGTTGCAACGGATGCGTGCCGGCCAGCACGAAGCGCTTGCCCGGAACGATCTGCTGGCTCTTGAGAAAGGCCTGCACGCCGCCCGCACTCATCACGCCGGGCAATGTCCAGCCGGGAAAGGCGGTCGGCATGTCATAGCATCCCGCCGCCACCAGCACCCGGCGCGCGGCAATCGTCAGCCGTCCGTCGCGCCCCGTGGCCAGCAACTGGAAGCCGTCTGCGTCCCGGAACAGTCCCAGCACCGAAACCCCGCCGCGCCAGTCGAGCCCGTCCAGCGCCTCGCTGCGGTGAAGCTGTGCCTTGAGATCGTCATAGGTCGCGCCCGGCAGCCAGTCGCGCACGCCGAGGGTCGCGGGTGGCTGACGCAGGATCTGCCCGCCCATCCGGGGCTGCTCGTCGAGCATCACGACGCCGAGTCCTGCCGCACAGGCAATCTCCGCCGCCGCCTGTCCAGCGGGGCCGCCACCGATGATCGCGAGGTCAAACATTCCGCTCATCCGCGCCGCACCACCATGCCGAGTTCTACCGGGACCAGGCAGGCGCGCAGCCGACGCGCCGGACGGCCCGGCGCTTCCACCGTCACGAAACACTCGCCGCACGTCCCCATGTTGCAGAACATGCCGCGCGCCTGGCCTTCCAGGTCGGCGCGGAACACCGGCTGGTCGGCGGCGAGCAGCGCCGAGGCGAGCATCTCGCCGGGCAAGGCCGTCACCTCCGCGCCATCGACGCGGATGAGGATCGGCTCGGGATGGTGGGTGGCGACCCGGTGGCTCATCCCATGAACCCGTTGAGATGATCGAACCGGTCGGGACTGAACAGCGCGAGTTCTCCGTCGCCGCCGCGCTCTCCCGCCATCTCTGCCGCGAGCAGCCGCGCAAAGGTCGGCCCGAGGGTGAAGCCCGATCCGCCCGCCGCAACATACAGGCCAGGCAGCCGGCTCACCGCGCCCACCAGCGGCAACTGGTCCGCCGTCAATGCGACAATACCCGTCCAGCTGCGGATGATGTTAAGCGCGGCGACGCCCGGCACGGTATCGGCCGCCGCCTTGAGGTTCGCGCGCAACGCCTCGGGATCGATCGTCGCGGGCCGCGAAAGGTCGAAGCCGATGTCGCCGCGCTGCAACCGCGACGCCCAGCCGCCGCCGATCAGGATATTGCCGCTTTCGGCCTGTTTCATCGACAGCCGCCGTCCGACATGCTGTACCAGATGGCCGATCATCGGTGCGGTCCGCTCGGTCGCGGTCATCGTCAGCCCTGCGGGGAAGACTGGCAGGTGCAGATTGAACAGCACGCCGGTCCTCATGGTCGCAGCGCCGGTGGCGAGCAGCACGCGGTCGGCGCGGACCTGCTCGCGCCCCTCGCCGCTGGCCAATGTGACCTGAAAGCCGATCGCCGATCGCCCGATATCGGAAAGCTGCGTATGCGAGCGCACCTCGGCGCCGCTTTCGATCGCGCGCGCGGCGAGCAGTCGGGTGATGGTGCGCGGGTTGGCATGGCCTTCATCGGCGAGCCAGGTGGCGGCGCGGATGCCTGGCGACAGATAAGGCGCGATCGCGGCCACGCCTGCACCATCGAGAAGCTGGGTCGGAACCCCGAATTCCGCCTCGCGCGCGGCCTTGCGCTCGAGCAGCGCCACCTCGGCATCGCTCTCGGCGACCATCAGCCCGCCATGCATGACGATCTCCATTGCGGGGCCGAACTGCTGATCGAGCGCGCGCCAGTCCTGGATTGCGAGCCGGTTGAGCGCGAGCACGCGGCTGGCCTGTTCGGCCAGCGCGGGCCCGTTCTCGAGAAAGCGCCGTTCGATCTGGAAATGCAGCGAGCCCGCATTCTGGCCCGACGCACCGCCATTGAGCTCGCCCGCCTCGACCAGCATGACGCTGGCCCCACGCTCCGCCAGATGCCAGGCGGTGGCGCAGCCGGTCAATCCGCCGCCGACGATGAGAACATCGACCGCGGTCATCCGCTCACAGCTTGCCGGCCTGGCGCAGCGTCGCTTCCACCTGGGCGCGGCCATGCGCGTCGACATCGATCAGCGGCGCACGCACCCCGCCCACCGGCATGCCAAGCGCGGCAAAGGCGGCCTTGAGCACCGCCGGGCCCGAGCCGAACCGGCCGACCAGATCGGGCGTGTACCACTGGTCCAGGATCATCCGGTCCTTCGCCCCGCAAGCGCGCGCGGCATCGAGGTTTCCGGCCCAGAGATGGTTGTAGAAATCGGACTGGTCGCGGCCCAGCACGCCGCCCGCGCCCATCGTGCCATCGCCACCGGCGCCGTTCAGCAGGGTCAGTCCGTGTTCGTCCATCGCGAAACCGAAGATACGCACAGTTTCGCGCAACATGAAGAAGGTCTTGACGAAAAGATCGAGCCTGCCGGTCGATTGCTTGAGCGCGACCACGCCGTCCAGCCCGGCAATCCGCGCGAGCAGCTCGGGCGGCATGTCGATTCCGGTGCCCGGTGGCCAGTTATACACGCAGATCGGCAGCACATTGGCATCCGACACGGTCTTGTAGAACCGGAACAGTTCCTCTTCCGACGGGCGGACATAAGGCGGCGGGGTCAGCAGGATACCATCGAAGCCACAATCGCGGGCATGGCGGGCAAGGTCGATGCTGTCCTGCGGCGTGAAGCTGGTGCAGCCCGCAATGATCGGCAACCGCCCCTTCATCTGCGCGCCGACCAGCGAAAACAGGTCGCGCCGCTCGGCAGGCGAGAGGCTGGTCCATTCGCCGGTGGTACCGCCGATCACCAGGCCATGCATCCCTTCGGCCAGAAGCCATTCCAGATACGCGCCCAGCCGTTGCGGATCGAGCGCGCCATCATCGCTGAACGGCGTCACGATGGCGGGCAGATAGCCCCGCCAGTTCACTCTCGACCGCTTGTCTGCCACCTCAGGCAACTCCCCCAGGAAATTGTGTTCTCGTCACCCTGCGCCGATGTCTTGTGCTTCATCAATAGCAACGCAGGCCAATTGTCATTGCGTATCAGGCAACACTAAGCGACAAGCGTTTCATGCCCCATCGGCTCTAGGGAACGGTCCATGTCCGATATAGCATTGCGTTACCTCTACGAAACCGTGATGGCCGGTTCGATGCGCGCCGCAGGCGACCGGCTGGGCGTCGCCGCCTCATCGATCAGCCGCCAGGTTGCGCAGCTGGAGCTCGAATATGGCATGCCGCTGTTCGAGCGCGGCCGCCGCACGATCCAGCTGACCCAGGCGGGCGAGCTGGCGATCGAGCATTACCGTTCGCTGATGGCCAGCCGCGAATCGCTTTCGATGCGGATGGAAGAGCTGCGCGAGGCGCGCACCGGCATGGTCAGCCTGGGCGTCGGCGAAGGCTTTCTCGGCCCGTTCTTCAACCAGCTGATCGACCGGTTCCACCGCGAGCATCCGCAGGTCCAGGTGCTCAGCACGGTGACCTCGTCCACCGCGATCGTGCGCAGCGTGCTGGCGGACGAGGCGCATTTCGGGCTGGTGCTCTACACCCCGGCCGAGCCGAATATCCGCGTGCGCATTTCGGTGAACGAACCGCTGCGCGTCATGGTCGCGCCGACGCATCCGCTGGCAGGCATGGCACGCGTCTCGCTCGCCGATCTGGTGCAGCACCCGATCTGTCTGGGGCCGGAGGATTTCCTCATCCGCCAGCTGCTGCGCACCGCAGAGGCGCGGCAGCGGCTGTTCCTGGAGCCGGCGATCGTCATCAACTCGATCCAGGCGATGCGCGATCTGGCGGCAACGGGCAGTGTCACCACCGTGCTCCCCGAATTTTCCGCCCGGCCCGAGATCTCCGACGGGCGGCTGCTCGCCATCCCGCTCGACGAGACGATCGACACGGTCACGGTCAGCCTGATCACGCGGATCGGCCGTCAGCTCGAAAGCGCACCGCGACGGCTGCTCACCGCGTTCGAATCGGGCATGGCGCGCTGGGCGGCCACCGCCAGCCGCTAGCGATCCGCCGTCACTCCACGGTGACCGATTTCGCGAGGTTCCTGGGCTGATCGACATCGGTGCCCTTGGCGACGGCGACGTGATAGGCGAGCAGCTGCACGGGCACGGCATAGACCAAAGGCGCGATGAGCGGGTGCACGATGGGCATCTCGATCGTGGCGAGGCACCCTTCGCCCGCCTCGGCGAGGCCGTCTGCGTCAGAGATCAGCACCACCTTGCCGCCGCGCGCGCGCACTTCCTGCATGTTGCTCACGGTCTTCTCGAACAGCGGACCCGAAGGCGCGATGACGATGATCGGCACCGCCTCGTCGATCAACGCGATGGGGCCGTGCTTCATTTCGCCGGCGGCATAGCCTTCGGCATGGATGTAGCTGATTTCCTTGAGCTTGAGCGCACCTTCCAGCGCCAGCGCATAATCCGGGCCGCGGCCCAGATAGAGCACATCGCGCGCCTGCGCGATGGTGTGCGCCATCGCCTCGATCTCGGCATCGTGCGCCAGCGCGGCGTTGATCGCCGCCGGGGCCTCGATCAGGTGACGGACGATCTCGGCCTCTTCGGCCGCATCGAGCCTGCCCTTGGCGCGCGCCAGATTCACCGCGAGCGCGGCCAACACCGCCAACTGACAGGTGAACGCCTTGGTCGAGGCAACGCCGATCTCCGGCCCGGCATGCGTCGGCAGCAGCAGATCGACCTCGCGCGCCATCGAGCTGGTCGGCACGTTGATGATGCCTGCGGTCGTCACCCCGCCCGCCTTCATGTGGCGCAGCGCCGCAAGCGTATCCGCCGTCTCGCCCGATTGCGAGACGACGACGCCCAGCATGTTCGGGCTCAGCACCGGATCGCGATAGCGGAACTCGGAAGCGACATCGACCTCGACCGGAACGCGCGCGAGCTGTTCGATCCAGTATTTGCCGATCAGCCCGACATAGGAAGCGGTGCCGCAGGCGATGATCGTCACCCGCTCGATCGCCGAGAGTTCGAAATCCATCTGCGGCAGCGCCACCTGCTGCTCGACCGAGCGGATATAGCTCTGCAGCGTCTGCGCCACGACCACCGGCTGCTCGAAGATTTCCTTCTGCATGAAATGGCGGTGATTGCCCTTGTCGATCAGCGCACCGGTCACACCCGACAGGGTGATCTCGCGCTCGACCGGCTGGTTATCGGCATCATAGACCTGCGCGCCCTCGCGGGTCAGCACGACCCAGTCGCCTTCTTCCAGATAGGCGATGCGCTGGGTCAATGGCGCCAGCGCCAGCGCGTCGGAGCCGAGATAGGTCTCGTCCTCGCCATAGCCGAGCACCAGCGGCGAACCCAGACGCGCGCCGATCAGCAGATCGGGATGCTGGCGGAATGCGATGGCAAGCGCAAATGCGCCGCGCAGCTGCGGCAACACCGCCTTTACTGCCTCTTGCGGGCTGTCGCCCGCCTCTACCCGCTCGCTCACCAGATGCGCGACCACCTCGGTATCGGTCTCGCTTTCGAAGGTGCGGCCGCGCGCGATCAGCGCATCGCGCAGCGACTTGAAATTCTCGATAATGCCATTGTGCACCAGCGCGACCTCGCCGGTCGCGTGCGGGTGCGCATTGGCGGTGGTCGGCGCGCCATGCGTCGCCCAGCGGGTATGCGCGATGCCGACATGGCCGGGGGCAGGATCATGGCGGAGCACTTCGGCCAGATTGCGCAGCTTGCCTTCGGCGCGCCGCCGCACCAGCTGGCCATCGTGCACGGTGCAGACCCCAGCCGAGTCATAACCGCGATATTCCATCCGCCTCAGGCCATCGACAAGATCATCGACAACGTCGCGCCGGGCGAGAATTCCAACGATACCACACATGCAGCAAAACGCCTTTCAAAGCTGGTAGGGAACGCGGATGCCCGGCATTTCGGCCGGGAAATCCTTTGTATTACGTGTGACGAGGACGCGCCCGCGAATCTGGGCGGTGGAGAGAATGATGGCATCCATGGCTTTCAATCGCTCCCTCTCACGTCGCATCGAGGCAGCCCGCGCGGCGATTTCTTGATCGATCTCGTCAATGCCGAAACCTGACAGCAGAACCTCAGCCCGCTTCAAGCCAGCCCCTTGCCCCTTGGAAAGCACCTCAATCCAGACTGCGCGGCTCACCCAAATTCTGCCAAATTCCGCAGCCCGCATGAGTTCGGTTCTCGCCTGCGGGATGCCCCGAAGCATATCAATCAAAATGTTGCTGTCGAAAGTGAAGCTACTCAACGGCGTGTGCGCTTTGCTTTTTGTTCTGAACGCTCAGTTTGCTGGGTGTCGAGAGAATTGTCGGTTAAAACGCAGCCATCGCCTAGCTCACGTCCATTCTCTGCCAGCCAGGCCTTGTGCAACTCATGCTCCCGGTCATCCTCTGCATCGAAAAGGTCAGGAAATTCAGCGCGCACTTCAGGGTAATCAAAATCCCAAGGCCTCGTGGCCGAGGCTCGCTCGCGTCTTTGCCATTCAACTGCATCGCCAATGTCGTCGCGATCTTTCCATGCCCCGAACCCTTGGTCGATCCAGTCAAGCGGCTGTTCGGGTCGATAGGCAGCCACCGCTTCACGCAAGACCTGCGCCCGTGACTTGCCTTGCGAGGCCGCAAGCTGGTCGAGCCATTTGATGTCGTCTTCGGGGAGATCGGCGAGGATGCGGGGCATAGTGATATACTGATATCATATCATGATATCATGTCAAGGGCTACAGCTTCACCGGCCCTCGCGCTTCTTCTTGCGCATCGCGTCGTGGAAACGGTCGGCCCAACCGGGCTTGACCAGCTGTTCGGCGCGCACCAGGCGAAGCTCGCCATCGGCGACGTCGCGGCTGACGGCGCTCCCCGCTGCCACGATTGCATCGCGGCCGATCTTCACCGGGGCAATCAGCGCGCTGTTCGATCCGATGAACGCGTTCTCGCCGATCACGGTCTGGTACTTGAAATAGCCGTCGTAATTGCAGGTGATCGTGCCCGCGCCGATATTGGCATTCGCGCCCACAGTGGCATCGCCCAGATAGGTGAGATGGTTGGCCTTGGCCCCCGGCCCCAGCACCGCCTTTTTCATCTCGACGAAATTGCCGACCTTGGCGCCTTCGCGCATGTCCGCGCCGGGGCGGAGCCGCGCGAACGGGCCGACCGAACAACCGCTGGCGATGGTCGCCCCCTCGATATGGCTGAAGGCGTGGATCACGACATTGTCGGCGATGGTGACACCGGGTCCGAACACGACATTGGGCTCGATCACGACATCGCGGCCCAGCACCGTGTCGTGCGCGAACCATACGGTCTCGGGCGCAATCAGCGTGGCACCGTCGGCCATGGCCTGCAAGCGGCGGCGCGCCTGCCAGATGCGCTCCGCCTCCGCCAGTTCGGCGCGGCTGTTGATGCCGATCAGCTCGTCGGGATCGGTCTCGACCACCACCGCCTTGTCGCCATCGGCCAGCGCGAGCATGATGATATCGGGCAGATAATATTCGCCCGCCGCATTGTCGTTGCCGACGCGCTCGAGCAGCGGCCACAGATCGGCGGTGCGCACCGCGGTGACGCCGGAATTGCACAGCTTCACCGCGCGTTCCTCGTCGGTCGCGTCCTTGAACTCGACCATTTTCGAGATCGCACCGGTTTCATCGGCGACGATCCGGCCATAGGCCTTGGCATCATCGGGTACGAAGCCCAGCACGGCCACGCGCGGGGCGTCATCGGCGAGCAGCCGGTCTCTCAGCCGGGCGACGGTTTCGGGGCGCAGAAAAGGCGTGTCGCCGAAACAGACGATCGCGATGCCATCGAACCCGGCAAGCGCATCCTTGGCCTGCAAAGCTGCATGCGCCGTACCAAGCTGTTCCGCCTGATGCGCGATATCGACACCGCGCGGCGCGACCGAGGCCTCCACCTGTTCGCGACGCGCACCCACCACGACCACCTGTCGCGCGGCCCCCGCCGCCTCCAGGCTGTCCAACAGATGATGCAGCATGGGTTGCCCTGCTATCGGATGGAGCACCTTGTGCAGCTCCGATTTCATGCGCGTTCCCTGGCCCGCTGCCAGAATGATTGCTGCCAGCGGCTGCTCAGCCATTTCGTAACGTTCTCCGCGTTTCCCAAAGCAGATCGTATTTACCCTTGGCACGAACTGCTTGCATCCGCCACCTTTTTCGGGCGATGCACTGCCCCATGACAGACTTTCCCTACCAAATCATTGGCTTTGATCTCGATGGCACGCTGCTCGACACCAGCCCCGAACTGACCGTTTCGGTCAATCACACGCTGGGTCTGGCGGGGCTTCCCCCGCTGACCCAGGAAGAGATCAAGCCGATGGTGGGCCTGGGTGCCAAGCACATGCTGCAGGTCGGGCTGGAACGCGCGGGCAACAGCGACCCTGAGGCGCTGCGCGAATATCTGCCGATCCTGCTCGACCATTATGGCGAGAATCTGGGCAGCGGCTCGCCGCCCTATCCCGGCCTGCTCGATGCCATGGCGCGCTTCGACGCGATGGGCGTGAAAATGACCATCGTCACCAACAAATACGAGCGGTTCGCGGTCAAGCTGCTCACCGAGGTGGGGCTGATCGACCGCTTCGCCTGCGTCATCGGGGGCGACACCATGGGCAAGGGCAAGTCCAAGCCAGATCGCGCGCCGATCGACGAGATGATCCGCCGCTGCGGCGGCGAGCCGGGAGCGACTCCGGCAGCGTTCATCGGCGACAGCATTTATGACGTGATGGCCGCGCACAATGCGGGCATCCCGTGCGTCGCGGTCAGCTTCGGCTTCCTGCATCAGCCAGTGGACGAACTGGGCGCCGATGCAATCATCGATCATTATGACGAGTTCATCCCGACGCTGGAACGGATTGCGGCGCAGTAAGCCAAAGGGGATTTGATAATTCCCGTTTGTCCCGAGCCCTTCGACTGGCTGGCAAGCCAGCCGCTCAGGATAAACTCAAGTCGAGGGACGCGATCGCAGAGGTTGGAGCGTACGTCCCTCGACTTCGCTCGGGACAAACGGACGTGGGTTACACGATCGGATTCCCCATCACCCCCGGTGCCCCTTGCGCCATTTGGTCCACAGATGCCGGGCGAGCATCGCCGGCGGCATGCGCAGCAGGTGCGAGCGGATGTAGAAGCCCTGGCGCGTGAGCTTGCGCGTCTTGCGGCCCCAGCCATCGACCGCGGTGATCCGGCGCAGGAAGAGCGCGTCGGCAACGCCCGGGCGGATCGGCCAGATTGCCGGCGTGCCGAACAACCGGTGTGCCAGACGCAGCGCACGCGCCACGGGCGCGGTCAACTGGTGCAGGCGCGCCCGTTCCGCAAGCGCGTCGCCAAAGTCCGGATCTTCGCTGCTGAACTGTCGCACCAGCCGGTCGATGTCCCAGAGGTTGCGCATGCCCCCCGACAGGTCGCCATCGGCGATCATATGCGCGGCGGCATGGCAGATCATGTCCGCAGGCGAGAGCGC
This sequence comes from Blastomonas sp. CCH1-A6, assembly GCF_001556365.1. NCBI lineage: Bacteria > Pseudomonadati > Pseudomonadota > Alphaproteobacteria > Sphingomonadales > Blastomonadaceae > Blastomonas > Blastomonas sp. CCH1-A6. The sequence goes on from NZ_LSIS01000409.1 coordinate 14,605, forward strand.
GTACAGACCCGACGGCAGCTCTCGCGCATCGGCGATCAGCGCCGCGGCATCGGGCTTCGGCCCGGCGGTCAGCGGCAGGATGGTGTGGTGCACGTCGATCATCCGGTCGCGCTCCGCATGGATCAGCGGCGGCAGCTCGTGCATCCATTGGCGGTAATAGGAATCGTCATAGGGATCGGGCTTGACCCATTCCCAGCCCGATGCGAGCAGAAGCGCCTCGACCTGGTCCAGCCCGTCGCGCGCGACGAGAATGTCGAGATCGCCGATCGACCGCCCGATGGCAGCATCCAGCCCGGCGGCGGCGAAGGCGGTGCCCTTGAGCAGCACCACGCGGCCCGGGTAGCCAGCCAGCGCCATCTGCGCGCATTCGGCCTCCCATAAGGCCTGGCGCAGCCCCGCCGCGTTCGACAGGCGCACATCGGCAAGCACGCGCGCAGCCGGATAGGGGACCGGTCGGTCGGCCATGATCTCGGCCAGCGTCCCGATCAGCGACAGCGCACGGGCGGCCGAGAGCAGCCGTGTCCAGCCGGTGGCATCCAGCCGGGCGACCGATGCGGGATCGGTCAGCGCGCGCGCAACCGACCAGCCGTCGATCATGCCGCCGCCCTGTCCCCCCATTTGGCCCCCTGTTCGGACCAGAGCCGTTCGACCAGCTCGACGCCCTCATCGCCGGTGGCATAGTCGATCGCGCAGGCGGGAACCGAGCGGACAAACCCGGTCAGCGCATCGAAGCCGCGTTCGCCCAAAGCGACATAATTGGTCGAGGCCTGTGTCAGGCGCACGAAGCTCTCCGCCTCGTCCATGCGGCGCACCGCGCGGGGAAAGCCGAAGCGCGGGAAGAGCAGCAGGCCAGGCCTTGTCTCGCGCGCCATCTGCTCGATCCATTCGGTGCGCGGGCGCAGGTGGCGGATGGTGCCCTTGGGCGTATCGCGCAGCACCGGGCCGAAGCGCGTCTCGTCATCGACCTCGCGCTCCATTGCGGCGATCGCCTGGTTCTTCAGGCTCACCGGGCGCGGGAATGGCGCGATATTGCCGCTATCGGGATCGAGCAGGACGAATTCGTCGCCCAGAAAGCGCCAGCCGCGCTCGGCCAGCAGCGCGGACAAGGTCGACTTTCCCGCGCCCGACAGCCCAGTCATCACGACAGCCCGGCCTTGGCGCGAAACAGCGCTCGCATGCAGCAGCAGATGCCGCCGCCAGCCCAGCGCCATCTGCAGGTTCATCGCCATTTCCGCCGCGAGCAGGCCCTGTTCCAGCGGCAATGGCAGCGCATCGGGCAGCGTGAAATCGCCCGCAATGGCGACCTGCGGGCGGACGTAACGGCGCAGCGCCGATGTTGCCTGCAGCCGCACGGTGAAATCGGGCACCACCTCATCCAGAGGGTAATCGGCATAGAGCGCACGCAGCTCATCGATCGGCGCGCGCCAGTCGCTGCCGATGCGGAATCGAGCCGGTCCTACAGTGATGAAACAGGCATGGCGCATGGCAAGCGCCATATCGTTTGCGCCCCCGCGGACAAAATGGAAACAGGGGCGTATCGGGTCAGCGATGCAGTTTTACATCGCGCTGATGCAAGTGTGTCACGCCTCGGCGCGCAAGCGAACCAGTCCCAGCGCGGCAAGCTCTGCCAGCCGCTCGCCCAGCACCTGTTCGGGGCGTTCCTGCGGATCGTCGCCGACCAGATCGAATCGGCTCGCGATCTGCGCAACGAGCCGCTCAGCTGTGACAAATGTGTCGGTTCCGACAGCATCCAGCGCATCGAGCAGTTCGGGCACGGGTTCGGCCAGCAGATGCGTGATACCCGAAGGCGTGTGATAGATGGCCTCGAGCCCGCCCATCCGTACGCGCTTGAGCGCATGGCCGGGCAAGGCAGCATAGGCACGCTCGCTCACCGCCTGCGCCTCAGGTCAGCGGCGCGGCATCTGCAGCGAAGCGTAGCAGGTAAAACCGCTCTGCCCGTTCTGGAGCTTGCGGATATAGTTGAGATAGGCCTGCGACTGTTCGCGCGTGGTGCCCGGCAGGTTGCTGCCCTGCAGCGCCTTGCGCACCTCTTCCCCCGTGAAATCGCGCGGAGAGGGCGGGAAGGCGCCAGGCGTGTCGGGCGTCACCAGCTTGCCGGTGGGGTCGATATACATGCCCTTGCCGCGTTCGGGCACCGGGATCTGGCAGTTGAGCACCGACCCTGCGGTCTGAGCCAGCGCGGGACGGATGCTCACTACGGCAGACGTGGCGACAGCACCGATCAGCAAGGTCCTGCGTGCCGCATCGACGGTCGCACCCACCTCCACCGAATCGCTGGGAGTGGCGCCATCCATGTTGCTGTCATCAGCGTGCATTATCATCGTCCCAAACGCGCAAAATCGCAGCGCAAATATCGGCCAAAAAGACTAAAGACCCGTCACCGGCGCAAAGGCAAGGCCTTTGATCAGCTGTCCTTTGTCGGGACAAGGCGCGCCGCCGCCATGAAAATGCGCGCCGCCCCGATCATCGATGGCGTGGCCCAGCCAAGGCTGGTATAGCCCGCCCGACATGGGACAGGCCAGCGGAACGGGACTGAACGGCGGCCGCTTTCTCCTCGCCACGGCGGTGCTGGGCGCAGGGGTGGCGATCAGCCAGTTCGGCACAAACGGCATGGAGCAGGCGATGATCTGCTTTGCCGCAGGCATCGTCGCGATCGTCATCATGGCCGACCTGTCGAGCCCGGCCAAGCACAACCCCCAGGCCGCCGCACCGATCCGCGAGCCCGAGGTCAAGCCGATCAGCCAGCATCGCGACTTTACCAGCTTCATCGATGGCCTGGCCGACCCGGTGCTGGTGCTGACCGGCACCAATGTCCGCCGCGCCAACAGCGCCGCGCGCAAGCTGCTCGGCGAATATTGCGTCGGGGAGGATATCCGCCTGGTCATCCGCCATCCTGCCGCTGCCGATCTGCTCGCCGAAGGCACGCTGGCCAATGAAGGGCCGATCCAGCTGGTCGGCATCGGCAGCCGCGACCAGCGCTGGGAAATGCTGGTGCGCGACATGCCCGGGGGCGAGCGCATATTGCACCTCTGGGACCGCTCGGGCGTCTATGCGGTCGAGCGGATGCGGACCGATTTCGTCGCCAATGCCAGCCACGAGCTGCGCACCCCGCTCGCCTCGATCAAGGGCTTTATCGAGACGCTCGAAGACAAGGAAGCTGGCGACGATCCCGAAATCCGCGCGCGCTTCCTCAATGTGATGTTCCGCGAAGCCAATCGCATGCAGAAGCTGATCGACGACCTGATCTCGCTTTCGCGCATCGAGGCGGAGAAGTTCCGCGTGCCCGATACCCCGGTCGACCTGCCCGATCTGATGCGCGAGGTGCAATCGGTGCTGCGCCAGAGCCAGCCCGAGCGCGGCGCGGATATCGTCGTCGATATCGGCCCCGACCTGCCACCGATGCGCGGCGACCGGGCGCAGCTTTCGCAGCTGCTGCACAATCTCGTGTCGAACAGCATGAAATACGGCCAGGCCGGTACTCCGGTCACAATGCGCCTGCGCGCCTCGCGCAACGGCGCGCTGCTGCGGCTGTCGGTCAGCGATTGCGGCGAGGGCATCGCGCCCGAGCATCTGCCGCGCCTGACCGAGCGCTTCTACCGCGTCGATT
>NZ_LSIS01000041.1:0-12707 GCF_001556365.1 Blastomonas sp. CCH1-A6
CAAGGGCATCGAGGAGGCGAGCGGCGAGCTGATGGTCGATGCCGCGCGCGCCGCTGCGCCGGGCAGGCCGCTCGCCGTACTCTCCGGCCCCACCTTCGCGCACGAGGTCGCACGCGGCCAACCGACCGCCGTGACGCTGGCCTGCGAGGACCGGGCGCAATGGGACCGGATCGCTCCGCTGATCTGGCGTCCGGCCTTCCGCCCCTATTTCAGCACCGACATCATAGGCGCGGAGATCGGCGGCGCGGTCAAGAACGTGCTCGCGATCGCCTGCGGCGTGGTCGAGGGGCTGGGCCTCGGCCAGAACGCCCGCGCCGCGCTGATCGCGCGCGGCTTTGCCGAGATGACGCGCTTCGGTCTGGCCTGCGGGGCGCAGGCCGAGACGCTGTCGGGCCTGTCGGGGCTGGGCGATCTGGTGCTGACCTGCTCCTCGGTCAGCTCGCGCAATTTCTCGCTCGGCAAGGCGCTGGGCGAGGGACGCAAGGCAGCCGATGTGCTCGCCGACCGCGCGACGGTGGCCGAAGGCGCGTTCACCGCGCCGGTGCTCCAGCGCGTGGCGAAGGCGCGCGGCGTCGCGATGCCGATCGTCGATACCGTGTGCGCGTTGCTTGCGGGCGAGGTCGCGGCAGGCGATGCCGTCGCCGCCCTGCTCGCCCGCCCGCTGACCGCTGAGTAACGCTCAGGGCGTCACCACCGCGAAGGCCGGGTCGAACGGTGGGTGCAGCATCAGCCAGCGCAGGAACAGGCCCGAATCGCCCTCGATCTTCATCGCGCCCGATTTCATCAGCGTCGGGAAATCGGTCTCGCCGATGACGATCGCGTCGAAATCCTTGCGGTTGAGCGTCACGGTCGCATTGGCATCGGCGAGCGTCGCGCCATAGCGCGGCACCTCGACATCGCCATTGACCATGATGCCCAGCGTTTCCTTCGTGTCGGGCAGGATGAAATTGATCCTGGCGCGCATGTTGCCCGCGCGCTCGGCGGCGAAGCGCGTAGCGAGCGCGTCGAAGAACTCGGCGGTCGGAATGGCGCTGATGAAGCTGCGGCTCTGCGTGCTTGATCCCTTGCGCGGCAGCTCGGTCCCGCGCAGCGTGGCGGCGCCCGCCAGATAGTAATTGCGCCAGATGCCCGATTCGGCGGCAAAGCCCAGAGCCTCGTAGCTGTCGGCCAATGCGGCCTTGGCGGCGGCGTTGTTCGGTTCGGCAAAGACCAGATGGTTGAGCAGCTCGGCCGCCCAGCGATGGTTGCCGGCGGCTTGCGCCTTCCTGCCCGCTTCGAGCAGCTTGTCCGCGCCGCCCGCCAGCTCGACATAACCCTTGCCCGCCGCCACCGGGGGCAGCGGATTGAAATTCGCGGGAACCCCGTCCCACCAGCCGTAATAGCGCTGATAGGTCGCTTTCATGTTGTGGTTGATCGTGCCGTAATAGCCGCGCGCGGCATAGGCCTGTTGCTGCGCCGAAGGTTCGGCAATGCCGTCGGCGACCTCGTGCAGCGTCATCCCCGCATTGGCGCGGCCGAGCGTGCGGTCATGGACATAGCGATAGGCGTCGCGCTGGTTTTCCAGATACTTGGCCACCCGCGCCTGGCCCCAGGTGGGCCAGTTGTGCGAGGCGATCTGCACCTCGGCCTCATTGCCCCATTTGACCAGCGCCTTGTCGATGATCTTCGACCAGCGCAGCGCATCGCGCACCTGCGCGCCGCGCAGCGTCAGGATGTTGTGCAGCGTCTTCACCGCAACCTCGGTGGTGTGCAGTACCTTGAAATCGGGCAGGTAGAACAGGAATTCGGCCGGAGCCTCGGTGCCCGCGGCATCGATGAAGTCGAAGCGCACCCCGTCGATCACCTTCAGCCCGCCTTCGGGGCCGATCAGCATCGTCGGGGCCATGTAACCGGTGGTGCCGATCGACAGCCCGGTGCCCAGGCCATTGTCGACCCGGCCCTCAGCCCCCGGCGCGAGCGCGGTGCCGAACATGTAGCTCGACCGGCGGGTCATCGCGTTGCCCGCGAGCACATTCTCGCTCACCGCCTCTTCGGCAAAGCCGTGCGGCGCGACGATCGGCACCTTGCGCTTCTTTGCGTCGTCGGGCGAGAGGATGCCGCCCACCCCGCCGAAATGGTCGGCATGGCTGTGGCTGAACAGCACGGCGGAAATCGGGCGTTTGCCGATCTTGCTTTCGGCCAGCTGCATCGCGGCGGCGGCGGCCTCTTCGGTGAGCAGCGGATCGACCACGATCCAGCCGGTCTTGCCCGAGATGATCGTCATGACCGCAATGTCATAGCCGCGCAGCTGCCAGACCTTGCCGGGCACGATCTCGAACAGCCCGTGAATATGGTTCAGCCGCGCCTGCCGCCAGAGCGAGGGGTGCACGGTCGCGGGCGCGGTCTCGGCCTTGAGGAAATCGAAGGCGGATGCGTCCCACACGGTCTTGCCATCGGCGGTCTTGATCACGCCGCCCGGAATTTCGGCGATCTTGCCGCGCGTCGCGTCGGTCATGTCGCTGCCGTCGTCGGCAGGAAGCCGCGCGAGCACCGCCGCGCGCTCGGCATCGCTCAGCTGCGCCTGCGCGGCCGCGCCGCTGATCAGCGCGATCCCCATCGCGCCCGCTTTCAAAACCCGTTTCATCTGCACCCTCCTGTTTCGATCGCCTTGCGTCCGGCGAATTATTGGCAGTCATGCTGCCATATTCTCCATGCGCTGTCAGCCATTGATCGCACCCGACATCAAATCCCCCCCAATCGGGGTGTGGCGATGGGAAACAGCGGCTTAAGCCTGTCTTCAACGAAGCATCCGCTTTTCATCATCGGCCACCGAACATTCAGCAAACCGCGACCCTGCTGGCCGGTGACAGGTGATGAAAAGGCGATCCCGGCGGGTTCAGCGCCCGCCGGGATCGTCGCTTCGCTCAAGGGGGACATGATGACGCTCGATCGCCGCCATTTTCTGATCGCCTCGGCCAGCGCTGCCGCGCTCGCTGCGCTGCCTTCGCCGGTTCTGGCCGCGAAAAAGGCCAAGTCGCCGGTGTCGGTCAAGAACCCGGCAGCGCTTGCCGGGATTCGCCAGGCGGTGATCGGATCGTTCGCGGTGGGCTTTCTCACCGAGCGGATCGACCGCGCCAAGGCCGGCGGCGGACTGATGGGCGGCGGTTTCGGCGGCAAATCGACTGCGCGCAGCTATCTCGCCGGGCTGACCGACGCCGATTTCAAGGATGCCACCGAAGCAGCCTATGCCGCGTTCACTGACCGGTTGACGGCGATGGGCATCACGCTCGCCGACCGGCAGGGGCTGCTCGCGGCCTATGGCAAGCAGGTCAAGCCGCTGCCCAATGGCGAGGAACGCACGCTGATCACCGGGCGCGACGACAAGGCCAAGGCGCGGCTGTTCAGCCCCGCGGCGCTGGGTGATCCGGTGGTGTTGGTCGAATGGCTGGGCATCATGACCGGCGGCGGCTTCGATTTCAGCTTCAACATGAGCGTCGGCTATGCCAGCGCCAATGCGAAGACCTATGCCAAGTCCTCGGGCCTGCCGGTGATCAACGCGCTGCTGCTCGTCGATTTCGCCGATGCCGACAGCTATGGCGGCTGGTTCACCAACAGCTCTTCGGTCAAGGTCAAGTCGAGCCTCGCCGCCTTTCCCGATGCCAGCCAGCTCACCGTGTTCGCACCGGGCGGCAAGATCGGGTCGGTGGTGCTCAAGGAGCCGGTGGCGATGGGCGGCGATTATGGCACGTTCGCGGATACCACCGGCGGCACCGCCAAGACGCTCGAGACGGTGAGCAATGTCATCGGCTTTCTCGGCGGGGTGGGCACCAACAAGTCGCGCAAGTACACCATGACCGCCGATCCGGCGCGCTGGCGCGAGGGCGTGGCCGGGGTGTCGCAGGAGGCATTCGCCAAGCTGACCGCCAGCCTTTCCGCCGGATAGGCACCCGATAACCGGTTGACTTGGGACCATGCCGTCTTTCTTAAGGCGGCATGATCGAAATGTATCTCATCCCCATATTGCTGGGAATCGTCGAAGGCCTGACCGAGTTTCTGCCGGTCTCTTCCACCGGGCATCTCATTCTCGCGACCGAGTTGCTCGGCTTCAATGCGGAGGCCTGGGCGGTGTTCAACATCGCGATCCAGCCGGGCGCGATCCTCGCGATCGTGGTGCTTTACTGGCGCACCTTCATGGATGTGCTCGCGGGGCTGATGCGCTGGGAGCCATCTGCCGTCGCGTTCACGCGCAACCTGCTGATCGCCTTCTTCCCGGCTGTCATCCTGGGTCTGGCGTTCGGCGACCAGATCGACAAGCTGCTGGAGAATGCGGTGGTCGTCGCCTGGGCGCTGATCATCGGGGGTGTTGCGATCCTGGTGGTCGAGAAGCTCGCCAAGACGAGCGATGCCGGCGGCGTTGCCGGCGTGCCGTTCAAGACCGCGATCGGCATCGGCCTCGTTCAGTGCATCGCGATGATCCCGGGGGTCAGCCGCTCGGGCGCGACCATCCTGGGCGCGATGGCGATGGGCGTCGATCGCAAGACCGCCGCCGAATTCAGCTTCTTCCTCGCGCTGCCGACGCTCACCGGCGCGACGGTGCTGCAGCTCTACAAGAATCGCGACATGCTCACCCCGGATGAGTTCGGGGCGATCGCGATCGGGTTCGTCGTGTCGTTCATCGTCGCTCTGGTCGTGGTCAAGGCGTTCCTCAAGATCATCACGCGTTACGGTTTCGTGCCCTTCGCCTGGTATCGCATCGTCGCGGGCGCGGCGGCCCTGATCTGGCTGGCAAACCGATAGGGCCGATGCGGACCTGTTAAGATCGGGAAATTGTCTTAGGCTGCGACGAAATGATCCTTATCGCGGATCAATAGTCAACAATGCTGACCTATTGACAGAAAAATGCGTGACTCTGCGTTCATGATCGCCTAAAGCTGCGTCAGTTGCGGCGCGCGCAATTTTTCGCGCGCCTCTCGATTGCGCAAATGAAGGCAGGGGCATGGCTGACCAGCACGACAACACAGTAGCAACCGCAGCGGCGCTCGCGGCGGCAAAGCTCGCGATGCTGCAATTCGTCGATCGCGGTCAGGCCTATCCGCCCAAGCGCAGCGCCGAGGACCGCGCCGACGATTTCGAGGAGATCTCGGACAAGTTCGACGGCAGCGCTGCGCAGGCGCAGTCGGCGCGCTGCTCGCAATGCGGCGTGCCCTATTGCTCGACCCATTGTCCGCTGCATAATCACATTCCGGACTGGCTGCGCCTGACCGCCGAAGGGCGGCTGCGCGAAGCCTATGAGATGTCGAACCTCACCTCGACCATGCCCGAGATCTGCGGCCGCATCTGCCCGCAGGACCGGTTGTGCGAGGGCAATTGCGTGATCGAGTTTTCCGGGCACGGCGCGGTCACCATCGGCTCGGTGGAAAAGTACATCACCGACACCGCCTGGGAGCAGGGCTGGGTCGAGCCGGTGCTGGTCGGCAAGCCGCGGGGCCAGTCGGTCGGCATCATTGGCGCCGGGCCTGCTGGCCTGACCGCAGCCGAATATCTGCGCATGGGCGGCTATGACGTGCATGTCTATGACCGGCACGACCGCGCGGGCGGGCTGCTGACCTATGGCATTCCCGGCTTCAAGCTCGAAAAGGACGTCGTCATGCGCCGCGTCGCGCGGCTCGAGCAAGCGGGCATCGTCTTTCATTGCGGGTTCGAGGTCGGCCGCGACGCCAGCATGGACGATCTGCGCGAGAAGCACGACGCGGTGCTGATCGCGACCGGCGTCTACAAGGCGCGCGATATCAAGGTGCCGGGCATCGGTGCGGATGGCGTCGTCCCCGCGCTTGATTATCTCATTGCCTCGAACCGCAAGGGCTTTGGCGATGACGTGCCCGCTTTCGATAGCGGCGCGCTGAACGCCGCAGGCAAGCATGTTGTCGTCATCGGCGGCGGCGATACCGCGATGGATTGCGTGCGCACCGCCGTCCGCCAGGGCGCGGCCTCGGTCAAGTGCCTCTACCGCCGCGACCGCATCAACATGCCCGGGTCGCAGCGCGAGGTGCTCAATGCCGAGGAAGAGGGCGTCGAGTTCGTCTGGCTCTCCGGACCCGTCGCGGTCGAGGGCACGCCGCACGCGACAGCGGTCCGCGCCAGTCGCATGCGCCTGGGCGCGCCCGACGCTTCGGGCCGCAGTGCGCCCGAGCCCGATCCCGACAGCGATTTCTCGGTCCCGGCCGACCTCGTCATCAAGGCCCTGGGCTTCGATCCCGAGGACCTGCCGGTCGCATTCGGCTGCGACGAGCTCTCGGTCCAGCGTTGGGGCACGCTGCGCGTCGACCACAAGACGATGATGACCAGCCTCGATGGCGTGTTTGCTGCAGGCGATATCGTGCGCGGTGCCTCGCTGGTGGTCTGGGCGATCCGCGACGGCCGCGATGTTGCCGAGCACATGCACAAATATTTGAAGGCCAAGGCCCGCGCCGGGGCCGAAATGGTCGCCGCCTGAGCAAGATGACGGACCTGGCCGGATGAGCGCGACGCCCCGGCCGGTCGAGACGAAAGACACGAGACATGACCCATTTTCCCACGCCCGAGCATGAACGCCTTGCCCGCGAAGGCATGTATCGCCCGGATACCGAATCCGATGCCTGCGGCGTCGGCTTGGTTGCGGCGACCGACGGGCGGCCCTCGCGCCGTGTCGTCGAAAGCGCGATCGATGCGCTGAAGGCGGTCTGGCACCGCGGCGCGGTCGATGCCGATGGCATGACCGGCGATGGCGCGGGCTTGCATGTCGACCTGCCGGTGCGCTTCTTCGACGACGCGATTGCGGACAGCGGCCACAAGGTGCTGCCCAACAAGCTCGCGGTCGGCATGGTCTTCCTGCCGCGCACCGATCTTCAGGCGCAGGAAACGTGCCGCACGATCGTCGAGAGCGAGATCATCGAGGCGGGCTATACCATCTATGGCTGGCGTCAGGTGCCGGTGAACATCGCGGTCATCGGCGATAAGGCGCAGCGCACTCGGCCAGAGATCGAGCAGATCATGATCGCCGGACCCATGCCCGACGAACAGAATATCGCCGAGTTCGAAAAGCAGCTCTATCTCGTCCGCCGCCGGATCGAGAACAAGGTGATCGCCGCGCAGATCAGCGATTTCTACATCTGCTCGCTGTCGTGCCGCTCGATCATCTACAAGGGCCTGTTCCTCGCCGAGAGCCTGTCGGTCTTCTATCCCGATCTTACCGATCCGCGCTTCGAGAGCCGTATCGCGATCTTCCACCAGCGCTATTCGACCAACACCTTCCCGCAATGGTGGCTGGCCCAGCCGTTCCGCTGTCTTGCGCATAATGGCGAGATCAACACCATCCGGGGCAACAAGAACTGGATGAAGAGCCACGAGATCAAGATGGCGTCGCTGGCCTTTGGCGAGAACAGCGAGGACATCAAGCCGGTGATCCCCGCAGGCGCTTCCGACACGGCGGCGCTCGATGCGGTGTTCGAGGCGATCTGCCGCTCGGGCCGCGAAGCCCCCACCGCCAAGATCATGCTGGTGCCCGAGGCCTGGCAGGGCGACCAGGTGCTGCCGCCCGAGCACAAGGCGATGTACGAGTATATGGCGAGCGTGATGGAGCCCTGGGACGGCCCGGCGGCGCTGGCGATGACCGATGGCCGCTGGGCGGTGGCGGGCGTCGACCGCAACGCGCTGCGCCCGCTGCGCTACAGCCTCACCAACGACAATCTGCTCGTCATCGGGTCGGAAACCGGCATGGTCGTGCTGCCCGAAAGCAGCATCGTCGAGAAGGGCAGGCTGGGGCCGGGCCAAATGATCGCGGTCGATCTGCACGAGGGCAAGTTCTATCACGATCGCGAGATCAAGGACCGGATCGCCGCCGAGCAGCCCTATCGTGACCTGGTCAAGGGCTTCCGCTCGATCCATGACCTGCCGCCTGCCGGACCCGACAGCATCGCCGAGATGAACCGCGCCGAACTGACCCGGCGTCAGGTCGCGGCGGGCCTGACCATCGAGGACATGGAGACGATCCTCGCTCCGATGGCAGAGGACGGCAAGGAAGCCATCGGGTCGATGGGCGACGATACCCCGCTCGCGGTGGTCAGCGCCAAGCCGCGCCCGATCGCGCAGTTCTTCCGCCAGAATTTCAGCCAGGTCACCAACCCGCCGATCGACAGCTTGCGCGAACGGCATGTGATGAGCCTGAAGACGCGCTTTTCGAACCTCGCCAACATCCTCGAGCAGGACAGCCAGAACGAGCGCGTGCTGGTGCTCGAAAGCCCGGTGCTGACCAACAGCGAATGGGGCAGGCTCAAGGCCGATTTCGGACGTCTGGTCGCCGAGATCGACTGCGTCTTCCCGGCCGAGGGCGGTCCCGAACAGCTGCGCGCCGCGATCACGCGCATCCGCAACGAGGCGGAACAGGCCGTGCGCGAGGGCAGCACCGAGATCTTCCTGTCCGACGAAAAGGCCGACGAGGACCATATCGGCGTGCCGATGATCCTGGCGGCGGCTGCCGTGCACACGCATCTCGTGCGCAAGGGGCTGCGCGCCTATGCCTCGATCAACGTGCGCACCGCCGAGTGCCTCGACACGCACCATTTTGCGGTGCTGATCGGCGCGGGCGCGACCACGGTCAATGCCTGGCTGGCAGAACTCTCGATCGCCGACCGTCAGGCGCGCGGCCTGTGCGGCGATATCAGCCTCGACAAGTGCATCGCCAATTACCGCAAGGCGATCAACGAAGGCCTGCTCAAGATCATGTCCAAGATGGGCATCGCGGTGATCTCGAGCTATCGCGGAGGCTACAATTTCGAGGCGGTGGGGCTGAGCCGCGCGCTGGTCAACGACCTGTTTCCCGGCATGCCGTCGAAGATTTCGGGCGAAGGCTATGCCTCGCTGCACCTCAATGCCAAGCTGCGGCACGAGGCAGCGTGGGACAGCAATGTCGCGCGGCTGCCGATTGGCGGCTTCTACAAGCAGCGCGACGGCGGCGAGGCGCATGCCTATTCCGCCGGGCTGATGCACCTGCTGCAAACCGCGGTCGCCAAGGACAGCTATTCGCAATATCTGCAGTTCGCCGCAGGCGTGCGCGAGCTGCCGCCGGTGTACCTGCGCGACCTGATGGAGTTCAACTACGCGGCCAAGCCGGTGCCGCTCGACGAGGTCGAGGCGATCACCGAAATCCGCAAGCGCTTCGTCACGCCTGGCATGTCGCTGGGCGCGCTGTCGCCCGAAGCGCATGAGACGCTGGCGATCGCGATGAACCGCATCGGCGCCAAGGCGGTGTCGGGCGAAGGCGGCGAGGCCTCGGAACGCTATTCGCCGCGCGACAATGGCGACAATGCCAATAGCGGCATCAAGCAGGTCGCATCGGGCCGGTTCGGCGTCACCGCCGAATATCTGGGCGCGTGCGAGGAGATCGAGATCAAGGTCGCGCAAGGCGCCAAGCCCGGCGAGGGCGGCCAGCTGCCCGGCTTCAAGGTGACCGAATATATCGCCAAGCTGCGTCACTCGACGCCGGGGGTGACGCTGATCAGCCCGCCGCCGCACCATGACATCTATTCGATCGAGGATCTGGCGCAGCTGATCTACGACCTCAAGCAGATCAACCCGCATGCGCGCGTCTGCGTGAAGCTGGTCTCGGCGGCGGGCATCGGCACGATCGCGGCGGGCGTCGCCAAGGCGCATGCCGACGTGATCCTCGTCTCGGGCAATGTCGGCGGCACGGGCGCATCGCCCCAGACCAGCATCAAGTACGCCGGCACGCCCTGGGAAATGGGCCTGTCCGAGGCGAACCAGGTGCTCACGCTCAACGGTTTGCGGCATCGGGTCAAGCTGCGCACCGATGGCGGGCTCAAGACCGGGCGCGACATCGTGATCGCGGCGATCCTGGGCGCAGAGGAATATGGCATCGGCACCCTGTCGCTGGTCGCCATGGGCTGCATCATGGTGCGCCAGTGCCACAGCAACACCTGCCCGGTGGGCGTGTGCGTGCAGGACGAGCGGCTGCGCGCCAAGTTCACCGGCACGCCCGAAAAGGTCATCAACCTCATGACCTTCATTGCCGAGGAAGTGCGCGAGATCCTGGCGCGGCTGGGCTTCCGCAGCCTCGACGAGATCATCGGCCGCACCGACCTGCTGCGTCAGGTCAGCCGCGGGGCCGAGCATCTCGACGATCTCGACCTCAACCCGATCCTTGCCAAGGTCGATGTCGCCGACGAACAGCGCCGGTTCAGCCTCGATACCTGGCGCAACCCGGTGCCCGACAGCCTCGACGCGCTGATCCTCAAGGATGCACGCCCCGTGTTCGACCGGCGCGAGAAGATGCAGCTGACCTATAATGTCCGCAACACGCACCGTGCGGTGGGCACGCGGCTTTCGGCCGAGATCACGCGCATCTATGGCATGAAGGCGCTGGACGAAGGCCATGTCCGCATCCGGCTGCGCGGTTCGGCGGGCCAGTCGCTCGGCGCGTTCCTGTGCCAGGGTATCACGCTCGAGGTGTTCGGCGACGCGAACGACTATGTCGGCAAGGGTCTTTCGGGCGGCACGATCATCGTGCGCCCGACGGTGAGCTCGCCGCTGGTCAGCCATGCCAACACGATCATCGGCAACACCGTGCTCTATGGCGCGACCGCAGGAAAGCTGTTCGCGGCGGGCCAGGCGGGCGAGCGCTTCGCGGTGCGCAACTCGGGCGCGGAAGTGGTGGTCGAGGGCTGCGGCGCCAATGGCTGCGAATATATGACCGGCGGCACGGCGGTGATCCTGGGCGAGACCGGAAGCAATTTCGGTGCCGGGATGACTGGCGGCATGGCCTTCGTGCTTGATCGGCACGACCGCTTTACCGGCCAGGCTAACCCCGAATCGATCGTCTGGCAGCGCATCGACAGCGCGTATTGGGAAGATCGTCTCAAGGGCCTGATCGCCGCGCATATCGAGGGCACCGACAGCCAGTGGGCGCAGGAGATATTGCGCAACTGGGACCGCTATCTGCCGCAATTCTGGCAGGTCTGCCCCAAGGAGATGCTGACCCGTCTCGCGCATCCGCTGAGCGATGCGGTGGCGATGGAAGCTGCCGAATGACAGGAAGGTCGTAACAAGAAGCCCCGCCCGCCCTGGGGAAAGGGGCGGGCGGGGCCTGTTCACCCGTTGCGGGTCAGCGTTTCGCTCAGAAGTTGAACGACAGGCCGCCGGCAACGCGGGTGGTGTCGAAGCCCAGCGTATCGACCGTCACGCGCAGCGCGGTGTTGGGGCCGATCTTGTACTGGCCGCCAACGCCGACGAGATAATCGCCATCGGTGTCGTCAAAGCCGGCGGGGACGGGCACGTTCAGCACCTTCGATCCGTCGACATTCACCCACTGATAGCCGCCGCGCGCGAACAGCTGGCCGCGATCGCCAACCTTCACGCCGATCTTGCCGGCGACGCCATATTCGCTGTCGATGGCGTTCGAGCCGAGGTTGTAATTGCCCTCAGCACCCAGGATCAGGGTCGGGCCGACGGGAACGTCGACACCGGCATAGACGCCATAGATCGCGCCGTCATCAGCACCGATCGGGTTGCTGCCAAGGTCATGATAGCCGACCTGGCCGCCGACATAGACTTCCGGCTGGCCGGCATCCTGCGCCATGGCCGGGGCCGACAGCGCAAAGGGAAGCGCGGCTGCGGCCGAAAGCGCCGCGAGCTTGAGGGGGGTCAGTGTTTTCATTTTCTTGTCCTTCATGTGCGCGCCAGGTCCTGCCCGGCGTCGGAGCCGGTCTAGGCCCGTGAACCCGTCCCGAAGCTGAACGAAAGATGCGGCAAATCGACAGATTCCATCCGTTCGTCGAAACAAAATGACTATCCGTTCAGGTTCGCGCTGGGTGAGAGGGGGCGGACGATCGCCCCGTTCTGACCGTAAAATGCGCCTCGCCGCCAAAGCATTATATGGACGCCTTCGCGCCGCTGTTGCATGGAGGATGGAATGTGGCAGCTGTTCCAATTCCCCCTGTGTCCGTTTTCGCGCAAAGTCCGGCTTCTGCTGGGGGAAAAGGGCATCGGCTATGAGCTGGTACGCGAATCACCCTGGGAACAGCGCGACGAATTTCTCGACATGAACCCGGCTGGGCGCACCCCGGTGATGCGCCATCGCGACCGTGACCAGACGCTGTGCGACAGCTGGGCGATCTGCGAATATTTCGAGGAAACGGTCGAGAAGAACCCGATGATCAACGGATCGGCGGACAACCGCGCCGAGATACGGCGGCTCGTCGCCTGGTTTGACGAGCAGTTCTTCGGCGATGTCGTCGCGCCCCTGATGCACGAACGCATGCGCAAGCGGCTGATCTATCGCCAGCCGCCCGACGGCCGCGTGCTGCGCGAGGCGATGCGGCTAGCCAACACGCATCTCGACTATATCGACTATCTGCTCGACCATCATGCCTGGATCGCAGGCGCGACGATGAGCCTCGCTGATCTGGCCGCTGCGGCGCATATCTCGATCGCGGATTATCTGGGCGGCATCGACTGGCTGGCGCATGCGCAGACGGCGGACTGGTACAGGAAATTCAAGTCGCGGCCTTCGTTCCGGCCGCTGCTCGCCGAACGGATGGAAGTGATCAAGCCGCCCTCGCATTACGAGGAAGCTGATTTCTGACCAGTTTCTCCCCTCCCCAGCCGTGCACGCCTCTCCCTTGATGGGAGAGGCAGCGAGACTTGGCGACGAAGGAGCCTAGTCGCAGCGGTGAGGG
>NZ_LSIS01000410.1:0-9288 GCF_001556365.1 Blastomonas sp. CCH1-A6
CCGCCGCACCCGCTGCCGATGCCCCGGCCGAAGACGTGCCGGCCGAAGACGATATCGAGATTTCGGGTCCGGGTGCCGGCGGCAACAGCGAAATCGTGGTGCGCGGTGTCTTCATCCCCAATGTGATCAAATCGACCCCCGAAGTCGTCTCTGTGCTGAGCGAGGCGGACATTGCCCGCACCGCCGATGGCGACATTGCCGGGTCGCTCCAGCGCGTGACCGGCCTCAGCGTCGTCGGCGGCCGCTTCGTGTTCGTCCGCGGCCTGGGCGAGCGCTATTCGCTCGCGCTGATGAACGGATCGCCGCTGACCTCGCCCGATCCGCTGCGCCGCACGGTGCCGCTCGACATCTTCCCGACCAGCGTCATCGCCTCAACCACCATCCAGAAGAGCTATTCGGTCGACTATCCCGGCGAATTCGGCGGCGGCGCGATCAACCTCACCACCAAGTCGGTACCGCGCGACCCGTTCTTCAAGATCGAGTTCAGCACCGGCGGCGACACGATCACCACCGGCGAGGTCGGCTATACCTATTTCGGTTCGTCGACCGACTTTACCGGTTTCGACAATGGCGCGCGTACGCTCCCGCGCAACCTGCGCGATGCGTTCGCTTCGGGCAATCCCATCACCGCCGGAGCCAATTTCACCGCCGCGCAGGTGCGTGACCTGACCGCGAGCCTGGCCAATGCCAACACCTCGCTCATTCAGCGCAACAACAACATTCCGGTCAATTTCTCCGGCCAGCTCAGCGGTGCGACCAACTTCCTCGTGGGCGACGTCAATATCGGCATTGTCGGTGCAGCCGGCATCAACAACACCTGGCGTACGCGCGGCGGCGTGCAGCAGATCTCGCAGGGCATCGTGCCGCAAAATGGTGTCGACGCGCTGCTGCCGGACATCAACTTCAATTATCTGACGACGGAAAACCGCATCGTCGTCAACGGCCTGTTTGGCGTGACGGCCGATGTCGGCGAGCACAAGTTCAAATGGACCAACGTGTTCATCCGCGACACGGTGAAGGACGCCTCGATCCGCGAAGGCATCGATGCGCGCATTACCGACACGCGCCTGATCAATCGCAGCCGTACCACCTGGTTCGAACGTCAGCTGATCAACACCCAGTTTGTCGGCGAGATGAAGTTCGACGACTTCCGCCTGAACTTCCGTGGTAGCTATGCCAATTCGCAGCGCGAAGCGCCGTACGAGCGGACCTTCGACTATACGTTCAGCGCCGCCGCGAACGATTTTGTCAACGACCTGCAGTCGGCGGGCGAGGGCGCGCGCATCGCGTTCAGCGACCTCGACGACAATGTCTACGGCGCGAATGTCGATCTGGCCTATGAGACCGATATCGGCGTGCCGATCACCTTCACGGCGGGCTATGCCTATTACAAGAACGATCGTACGTCGATCCGCCGCGACTTCCGCTTCCTGAGCGGCCAGGGCCCGCTGCCCTTTGCCGTGTCGCAGCAGCGTCCCGATTTCCTGCTGTCGGACTTCAACGTCTATACGTTCGATGTGCGCCTGTTCGAAACCTCGGGTTCGAACGGTGCGGCGGCCTATGACGCCGGGCTGGAAGTCCATGCCGGCTATCTGCAGTTCGAGGCAGAGCTGGCCGACAGCCTGCGCCTCCAGGCGGGTGTCCGCTACGAGGACGGCGACCAGTTCGTGATGCCGCTCGACCTGTTCGGCCTGGGCAGCGCCAATCTGGTTCCGACCAACATCAAGAAGGATGACTGGCTGCCGGCGGCGACGCTGACCTGGAACCTCGCTGAGAACATGCAGCTGCGCTTTGCTGCGTCGAAGACCATTGCCCGCCCGCAGTTCCGCGAACTGGCACCGCAGCAGTATCTCGACCTCGAATTCGACCGCACATTCTTCGGCAACCCGTTCCTGAAGAACAGCCGCCTGATCAACCTGGAATCGCGCTTCGAATGGTATTTCGAGCGTGACCAGCGCCTGACCGCCGCGATCTTCTACAAGGACATCAAGGACCCGATCGAGAATCTGGGCTTCCGCCAGGGCGACAACTTCTTCACCACCTTCGCAAACGCACCCAAGGCGACGCTTTATGGTGCGGAAATCGAGCTGGTGAAGTTCTTCGATCTGATCGATCTGGGCGGCACGTTCTTCGAAGAGCGCCGGATGCTGATCGCAGCCAACTATACCTATACCAATTCGGACGTGAAGGTGACCGCGCAGGACATGATCGCCGACCCGCTGAGCGGCGCGATGGTGGCGGCTTCGACCATCTTCCGCACCGGCGGCTTTGCGCTGACCGGCCAGTCGGACCATATCGCCAACATCCAGTTCGGCATGGAAAGCACCGGCGAGCGGCTGTCGCAGCAGACCATCCTGCTGTCGTGGAACAGCAACCGCGTCACCAATCGCGGTCCGGCCGGCCAGCCCGACTTTGTCGAATATACCGGCCCGCGGCTGGACTTCGTCTGGCGCGAAGGCTTCAAGCTGTTCAACCGGACGGGTGAGCTGAAGTTCGAGGCGCGCAACCTGCTGAGCACCGACTATGTCGAGTTCCAGCAGCTCAACCGCTCGCTGATCCTCAACAACGCCTATGAGATCGGCCGCGGCTTCCAGATCAGCGCTTCGTTGCAGTTCTGATCGTACGGGCGTCCGCCCATCAGGACCATGAAAGGGGGAGGCGGCCAGTGCGCCGGCTCCCCTTTTTCGTTCGCGCCCAGTGGGCTGCGCAGCATCACCTTCAAATATCTGTCACAAACTGGTAATCCAACCGTCACGGGCTGCGCCTAGCAGCATCGCGAGGCCATGGGGATCGGCCTGAAGCGGGGAGTGATTCGTGGCATCAGCGGCCCAGAATGGCGCGCAGACCGGCCTCAGTGCTTCGCTATCCCGTTTCCGTCTCGCGCGGTTTCAGGGGCAGCAGGGCGGCTGGACCAGATTTCTTCCGCAGGGTCTCTATGGCTGGCTGCGCGCGCTGCTCGTGCTGGCGCTGATCATCCAGGTTGCCCGGCTCGTCTGGACGATCGTCACGCCCATCGCCCCGCTGGGTGACTGGCAGGCGCGCACCGCGAACGTGATGTCGCCCGCCGCGCGTGCCGCGCTGTTTGCGAGCTTCGACGGTTTCGATCGCGCCGCTGCCGGGGGCGGCGAGGCGAGCGCAGCGGTCACCTCGCTCGATCTGACGCTCTACGGCCTGCGCATGAACGAGGCGTCGGGTGGTGGCAGTGCGATCATCGCGGGCTCGGACGGGGTGCAGCGCAGCTATGCGGTGGGCGAGGAGGTCTCGCCCGGGGTCAAGCTGGTGCAGGTGCTGTTCGACCATGTCGTGCTCGAACGCGGCGGGACGCGCGAAAGCCTGTTCCTTGACCAGTCGGTGCCTGCCGAGACCGTGGGCGATGCGCCGATGACCGCCGCTCCTGCGGCCGGTGCCGCTCCGCCCCCCGTCGTCCAGGCGCCCGGCCCGCTCAATGCTGAGGCGATCACCGCCGGCATCGGCTTTGCCCCGCGCATGGAAAATGGCCGCGCGACCGGCTTTGCCGTCACCCCCAAGGGCGATGGCGCGGTCTTTGCCCAGGCGGGCTTTCGCGCCGGCGACATCGTCGTCGAGATCAACGGCCGCAAGGTCAGCTCTGCCGCCGATGCCGCGGCGCTGACCGGCCAGCTCAAGCCCGGCGCGCGCCTGTCCTTGCAGGTCGAGCGCGGCACCGAAACCCTTCCCATCGCGATCATCATTCCGGAAAAATGAAAAAACACATCTCCCTTTTCGCGTTGGGCGTCGCCCTCGTATTCGCCCAGCCCGCAGCCGCGCAGCACAGCTTGAATGTGCGCGATGCCGATGTGCGCGCGTTCATCGAGGATGCGGCGCAGGTGACAGGGCGCACCTTCATCATCGATGGCCGGGTGCAGGGCAAGGTATCGGTGGTGACCGATAGGCCGCTGAGCCGCAGCGAATATTTCGAGGTGTTCCTCTCCACGCTGCGCGCCAACGGTCTCATCGCGGTGCCGACCGCCAATGGCGCCTATCGCATCCAGCCGACCGATGGCGCGGCGTCCGCGCCGGGCCGGGTCGGCAGCCGCGGCGCGCAGAACGAGTTCGTCACCGAGGTGTTCCGCCTGCGCGCGATCGATGCGACCACCGCGGTCGAGACGCTGCGTCCGCTGGTCAGCCGCGAGGGATCCATCACCGCCAATCGCAGCGGCAACAGCCTGGTCGTCGCCGATTATGCCGACAATATCCGCCGCATCCGTGCGCTGATCGGCCAGATCGACCGCGACAATGCGACGACCCAGGTCATCACGCTCAGCCATGCCGGCGCGCGCGAGATCGCGATGACGCTGCAGCAGCTCGCCCCCGCGCCCGGCGGCGGCGCGGAAGGCGGCGGTGGTGCGCCCTTGGTGTCGGTGGTCGCGGTGGATTCGAGCAACTCGGTCGCGCTGCGCGGCGATGCGCCGACGGTCGCGCGGCTGACCGCGATCGCCAAGGAGCTTGACGCGCGCGCGGCGAACGGCAGCGAGATCCGCGTGATCTGGCTCGATTATGCCGATGCCGAACAGCTGGTGCCGGTGCTGCAGATGATGGTCGGCGCGCAGGGTGGCGGCGCGGTCACACCGATGTCGGCGACCCCGGCGGCGGCACCGTCTGCGAACGGCACTGCCCCTGCCGCAGCGTCGGCCCCGGTCGGCGGTGCCGTGGCGCTTTCCAACGGGCGCGGCCAGGCGATCATCACGCGTTACGAGGGCGCGAACGCGGTCATCATCTCGGCCCCGGTCGATGTCCAGCGCTCGCTCGCCGAACTGGTGCGCCAGCTCGACATCCGCCAGGAACAGGTGCTGGTCGAGGCGATCATCGTCGAGATTTCGGACCGCGTCGCGCGCGAGCTCGGCGTGCAGTTCCTGATCGGCGGCAAGGACATCCCCTTCTTGGTCACGCCGTTCAGCAACGTCACGCCCAACATTCTCGATATCGCGGGCGGTCTGCTCGCCGACGAACTCGACGAGACGACCACGGTCATCAACGGCAACACCGTCACCACCAGCAACAACAGCGCGGTGGGCAACCTGCTGCGCCAGAACGCAGCGCAGAGCATCCTGGGTGCGCGCGGGGGCTATTCGGGCTTTGCCGCCGATATCGGCAGTAACCGCGTGCTCGGCGCGATCATCAACGCGGTGCAGGAAGACAGCGAATCGAACATCCTGTCGACGCCGTCGCTGACCGTGAACGACAATGTGAAGGGATCGATCCTGTTCGGCCAGGAAATCCCGATCAGCACCGGCGAGGCGCTGTCGAACAATTTCGACAATGCCTTCCGCACCATCCAGCGCCAGAATGTCGGCATCGAGCTGGAGGTGAAGCCGCAGATCAATGCGGGCAACCAGGTCAAGCTCGACATCCGCCAGGAGGTCAGCTCGATCGTCGGCCCCGTCAGCGACGATTTCAACGAGCTCATCATCAACAAGCGCGAAGTGAAGACCACGGTCACGGTGAAGGACCGCGAGATCATCGCGTTGGGCGGCCTGCTCGACGATAACGAGCGGCGCACGCTCCAGAAGATTCCGCTGCTCGGCGACATCCCGATCCTGGGCGAGCTGTTCAAGTCGCGCGGCAAGCAGCGGACCAAGACCAACCTGATGGTGTTCATCCGCCCGACGATCCTGCGCACCGCTGCCGACGCGCAGGCGATCGCCGCGCGCCGCTACAATTATGTCCGTGCCGCGCAGATCGAGTTCGACCCCAAGGCCGAGCCGTCGCTCGACAAGATCGTGCTTGAATATCTCGGCGCGAACGTGCCGGTTGCGCCGCCCGCCGGGCCGAACGATCAGGTGGTGACGCCGCGCGCCATGCCCGGCACCGCGCCGATCGACAGCACGACGCTGCCGCCCAGCCAGCCAGCGCAGCAGCAGCAGCAGGAACTCCCGCCAACCGGAGGCCAGCCATGATCATCCGCAAGGGCGATGCGCCGGACGAAGCCGCCGACACCGCCGTTGATGCCGAGCAGCCAGCCGCTGTCGAACGCACGCTGACCCGGGTGATGCTCGACATTCCCTACGGCTTTGCCCGCGATAATGGCGTGGTGATGCTGGGCGAAATCGATGGGCGGCTGAAGGTCGCGCTGCGCGAAGGCGCGGACCCGGTCGCGCTGCTCGAGGTTCGGCGCTATCTCGCGATGCCGTTCGATGTCGAGCTCGCGCCAGTGGCGCAGTTCGAACGCTATCTGTCCGATCATTATGCGGTCGATGGCAATGCCGCGGCGATGGCGAGTTCGCTCAACATCGATGGCGGCGATCTCGAACTGCTGGCAAGCGACCTGCCCAGCGCCGAGGACCTGCTCGACAGCGCAGACGATGCGCCCGCGATCCGCCTGATCAACGGCGTGATTGCAGAGGCCGCGCGCCAGGGCGTGTCGGACATCCATATCGAGCCGTACGAGACCGGCCTCGTCATCCGCATGCGCATGGATGGCGTGCTGCAGGAAAAGCTGCGCATGCCCCCTAATGTCGCGCCGGTGATCGTCAGCCGTATCAAGGTGATGGCGCGGCTCGACATTGCCGAGCGCCGCGTGCCGCAGGACGGGCGCATCGGCCTCACCATCGGCGGCAAGCTGCTCGACGTGCGCGTCTCGACGCTGCCCAGCCGCGCGGGCGAACGCGTGGTGCTGCGTCTGCTCGACAAGGAAAATGCGAACATGGATCTGGGGTTGCTGGGCATGAGCCCGCGCACCCACAAGATCCTCGCCGATGCGCTGGCCGAGCCCAATGGCATCATCCTGGTCACCGGCCCGACCGGATCGGGCAAGACGACAACGCTCTATTCGTGCCTCAAGCAGCTGAACGACGGTTCGCGCAACATGCTGACGGTCGAGGACCCGGTCGAATATGCGATCGAGGGCGTCGGCCAGACCCAGGTCAATGCCAAGGTCGGCCTGACCTTCGCCGCGGGCCTGCGCGCGATCCTGCGCCAGGACCCCGATGTGGTGATGATCGGCGAAATCCGCGACCACGAGACGGCCGAAATCGCGGTCCAGGCGTCGCTCACCGGGCATCTGGTGCTTTCGACCGTGCACACCAACGATGCGATCGGCGCGATCACCCGCATGCGCGACATGAAGATCGAGCCGTTCCTGCTCGCCTCGACGCTGCGCGCGGTCGTCGCGCAGCGGTTGGTGCGGCGGCTGTGCCCCGAATGCCGCGAGCCGGTCCAGGCCGATGGCTCGCTCGCCTCGCTGCTTGGCTTCGACAAGGGCACCGTGGTCTATCGCCCCGTCGGCTGTGACGCGTGCAATCATACCGGCTTTGCCGGGCGCATCGGCGTGTTCGAGGCGGTGCGGGTCGACGAGACGATCCGACGCCTGATCAACGACAATGGCGACGAGGCGATCATCGCGCGGCACGCCTTCCTCAATGCGCCGAATCTCGGCTCCGCCGCGCGCGAGCTGGTGCGGACGGGCCAGACCACGGCGGAAGAGGCGATCCGCATCTCCCGGCGCGAGGCCGAGCCAGTTCCGCCCGAAATGATCGATGGCTGACTTTGCCTATCGGGTGATCGATGCGGCCGGGCGCGAGCGGGAAGGGCGCATTTCGGCCGCATCCGACGCGCAGGCACGCGCCGCGCTGATCCGAAAGTCCTTCCATATCGTCGCGGTCTCGCCTGCACCGCCGCGCAAGCCGCTGCTGTCGCGCGACGCCACCGCGCGCCTCAGCCCCAAGCAATTGACCCTGTTCACCCGGCAGATGTCGTCGCTGATGAGCGTCAGCCCCTTGGAAGAGGCGCTGCGTACGATCAGCCGCCAGACCGAGAAGGCGAATGCGCGCGCGGTGCTGATCAACGTGCATGGCGGGGTGATGGAGGGCCAGTCGCTCGCCGAGGCGATGGCGCGTGAACCGCGCAGCTTCCCGCCGCTCTATCGCGCGATGATCAGCGCGGGCGAAAGCTCGGGCTCGCTGCCCGTCATCACCGAGCGGCTGGCGATGCTGCTCGAACAGCAGGCCGAGGTGCGCGGCAAGCTCATCTCGGCGCTCGCCTATCCGATCATCCTGACGCTGGTGGCGCTGGGCGTGGTCGCGGGGCTGATGATCTCGGTGGTGCCGCGCGTGGTCGAGCAGTTCGACAATGCGCAGACCCAGCTGCCGCTGATCACGCGCATCGTCATCGGTATCTCGGCGTTCCTCGCCGACTGGTGGTGGGCGATCCTGGCGGCGATGCTGCTCGCAGGGGTCGCCTTCTGGCGCGCGATGAAGGTACCGCCGTTCAAGTACCGCGTCGATACGCTGCTGCTCAAGCTGCCCTTTATCGGCCGTCTGATCCGCGACATGAACGCCGCACGGCTGGCGCGCACGCTCGCGACCATGGTGCAGAGCCGCCTGCCGCTGCTCGAGGGGATGAAACTGACCACCCGCACCGTGCGCAACAGCGTGCTGCGCGAGGCGCTCGAACAGGCCGTCGAGGCGATCCGCTCGGGCGGTTCGCTGTCTGCGGCGCTGCGCAATGCGGGCACGTTCCCGCCGCTGCTGGTCTATCTGGTTGCGAGCGGCGAAAGCGCGGGCCAGCTCGACATCATGCTGGAGCGCGCCGCCGATTATCTGGAGCGCGAGTTCCGCAATTTCACGACCACCGCGATGGCGCTGCTGGAACCGGCGATCATCGTGGTGATGGGCGGGGCGGTCGCGCTGATCATCCTGTCGATCCTGCTGCCGATCCTGCAGCTTCAGAACCTCACCGGACTCTAGAGGAAGACCCCATGTTGAACATCCGAACCCTGCTGTTGAAGCGCCTGAGCCGCGAAACCCGCAAACGCGCCAACGGCTTCACCCTGGTCGAGCTGATGGTGGTGATCTTCATCATCGGCCTGTTGGCTACCATCGTCGTCATCAACGTGCTGCCCAGCCAGGACAAGGCGATGACCGAAAAGGCGCGCAGCGACATCGCGACTTTGTCGCAGGCGCTCGAAATGTACCGGCTCGACAATCTGGCCTATCCCGGCACGGCGGAAGGGCTGAACGCGCTGGTCACCGCGCCGCCGACTCTCGCCCAACCGGGCCGGTACCGCAGCGGCGGCTATATCAAGAAGCTGCCGCAGGACCCCTGGGGCCGCCCGTACCAATATGTCAGCCCCGGCACGACCGGCGCGTTCGACCTCTATTCGCTGGGCGCCGACGGCGCGCCGGGCGGCGAGGCGGAGAATGCGGACATCACGGCCGATGGGGCTTGAGCCTGATAAGTCCTCCCCCAGCTTGCTGGGGCCAACCCTTGTCAAATCCTCCCCCAGCTTGCTGGGGGAGGGGGACCATTTGCGCAGCAAATGGTGGAGGGGCA
>NZ_LSIS01000411.1:0-4613 GCF_001556365.1 Blastomonas sp. CCH1-A6
CCGCCTCGCTTGTTTCGGCGCCCGTCGTAGACGCGCGCGAGCCGGCCAAGGTGAAATCGATCAGCGCCATGACGATGGCTCCGGACGGCAGGCTGGTCATCGCCGACTGGCGCAGCGGGTCGCTGCATGTGCTCGATCTGCCCAAGCCTAGGGGTTCCGGCAAGACGGCTGCTTTCAATCTTGTCGCTGTCGACGAGGCTTTGGCCATGGCTGGGTCGAGGCGCGTGCGGGCAACGGCGCTGGCCTGGCAGGAACATGCAGGACGCGCGATCGTGGCGGCGGAAATCGGCGGCAGGGTCCTGCTTGCTCTGGCAACGGCCGACGGTTCTGTCACCATCCATGATCCGGATGACTGGCATGTCCAGTCGCTTGCCCTGTCCGACCTGCCAGGGGAGGGCAGCCTTTGGGGCAAGGCCAGTGTCCGGACTTTGACGGTCACCTGTTTCGCCTGGCAGGGGAATGAACTGCTCATCTCCGGGATTGCCAATGCAGACTTTGCGTCGACCCTGCGGCGTATTGCCTATCCTTTCGGCAAACAGCCCAAATCGACGCGGATCGAAATGTATCATGCCGTCCATAATCAGTTAGAAACGCGTGCGCCCATCCGGGCAATGGACGTGGTCACGCTGGGGGGCATTCCGCATCTGCTCGCAGCCTATACCTGCACACCGCTTGTCATCGTTCCTCTGGCAGAGCTGGTCGATCAATCACGGTTGAGAGCAAAGACGATTGCGGAACTCGGCTTCGGCAATACGCCGCTTTCAGTGATGTCATTTGCCATCGAATACCAGGGGCAAAGTTCCGACTGGGTTCTCGTCGCCAATGCTGCCAAATCGGCGGATCTTATCGCGCTTCCCGCCATTGCCGAAGCGGCAGCAGGTCAGGGCCTCACTCAGCCGGTCAAGGCGCCGTTCGACCAGTTTGCGGGCGTCCGCGCCATTCCCGTTCCGCTGGGGAACCTGGTGGCTGTTGCAGACCAGGGCGACGAATTCCTGCTCGCGCTGCGACGCGATGCGCAGACAGGGGCGCTAGAACTCGTGTCGTTCCGCAAGGGGGCGTTTTTCCGCCTGTCGGACCATGTCAACGAATATGACATGCCAGGCTATGCCTATCCGGAAGGCGATTCCTTTCAGCAAGGCTATATCCGGCCATTCCATGCCATGATGAAGCGCGATGAGGGCCATGCCGAACTTATTCGCTGATCCGCCACGCATGCTGTCCGTGCACCCCGCGAGCGTGGTCTGGCCAGCCAATATCCTGCGGTTCCACCTTGAGTTCGATCGTGCAATGGACCCGTTCGATGCCGCTGCCCACGTCCAGTTGATGACCGACGACGGCCAGGCTGTCAGCGGCGTTCTGGTCGATTATCCCGACGGCCTCTGGACGGCAGATGGGCGCATACTGACCTTGCTCATGCATCCGGCGCGCATAAAGCGCGGGGTCGCAGCGCACGAGGCGCTCGGTCCAGCCTTGCGTCCGGGCGCCAGCTATTGGCTCAGGGTTGATCCGGCGATGGCGGATTTGCAAGGTCGCAAAATCGGCAGGGAGGAGCGCTTCCGCTTCTCGGCTTCGGAACCGGAACGCAGGCGCATCGATACATCCGCTTGGTTTTGGACAAGGCCGAAGTCGGGCACATCTGCTCCGCTCAGAGTAGAAACCGGGCGATCACTCGACCATCTCTCAGTTCGAACAGCTGTTTTCATGATGGGCGAGTCTGGCGTTCCGCATCCCGCCAGCTTCCAGGTAACGGGCGAGGCGATCATGGTCTTCCCGCATTCGCCCTGGCCAGACGTGATTGAGATTGTGGTGCAACCGTGGCTGGAGGATGTTTGCGGCAACCGGCCGGATGGGAGCTTCGAGCAGACCATCAGGGGCGCTGATGTGGCATTTTGCAATCTGCCAATGGCCGGCATGGCCATACAGCCCTGATCTGCAGGGTTCCGCAGGCAGCCGCATCGTTTGGTCGTACGCATTGCGGCCTTCGTGGCCTTTTTGCAGTATTTGCAGGAGTAGTTCATGGCTCGCCCTCCCTTGCCGCCCTTCACTGAGGCAACCGCACGCGAAAAGGTCCGCCTGGCCGAGGATGGCTGGAATAGCCGGGATGCCGCCAGGGTTGCGCTGGCCTATACGCTCGATACCCAGTGGCGAAACCGGGTCGAGTTTCCGCAGGGTCGTACCGAGATCGAAGCCTTTCTCGTTCACAAGTGGAATCGTGAGCTCGACTACAGGTTGATCAAGGAATTGTGGATCCATGACGGGCGTCGCATCGCGGTCCGCTATGCCTATGAATATCATGACGATAGCGGGCAGTGGTTCCGCGCCTATGGCAACGAGAACTGGGATTTTGATGACAGCGGCCTGATGACACGGCGTTTCTCCAGCATCAACGAGCATCCGATTGCGGAGGTCGAGCGTCTGTTTCGATGGCCGCTCGGCCGGCGGCCCGACGATCATCCTGGTCTCAGCGATCTGGGTCTGTAGGGTTCGATCTCTGGCCCGAGCCTCAACCTCGCACCTTTCGATTGGGCTTGCGGTCGCGAAATGCCTCTGCGGCCGACATACACTGACATTAGCCCCAATTCTGAAGCAATTTCTGCACAATCCTGCGGGATTTGGAACCGTCTGTCTGGCGGCGCTGCGCTAGACTATCGCCGGTCATCTGCGGACGCGGGAGGTCGTCAGATGGCCCAAGGATATTGGAGATCCCGCATGAAGCCGTGTTTTGCTGAATCGGCCTGGCTGCGCGCCATGCCAGGCCCTGCACCATCGGCGCTTTCTTTGTACTGCCACCATCGCTGCGAAGGCTGTGGACGATGGTGCTGAGTTTGACCTGCAGCAGGTATTCTTAAGTAAGAGCCTAGCCCGGCTTTTCCGTGACCTGGCAAATCATCACCCCGGAGCGGCAATATTGCCCGGTTCCGGCATATTGTCGATGCTGAGCGCAGGCCGTCACTTGAACATCATATTGGCCGAACAAGGTAGCTTGCCATGAGCCATCAGCTTTACACCCAAGACCCGACCAGGTTGGTCTACCGGCCGTCAACCGGCCTGCACAGCTATGATGATGCTCTCTTTCTGGGCGGCATGCCCGCGGTCTCTAACGTGCATGTCGGAGGGCACATGTCCTCGCTTTGGCAGCGCAAGGCGCCCGATGCCAGTCAGGGCATCGAGATCGAGGTTCCCGCCAGCGATAGTCTGGTGATCCTTTCGAGGACCGGCCAATCTTATGCCCAGTTCTGCAGATTTGCCGGGACGGCTGTCGATCTGCGGGTCGGCCCGGACTTTGTCTTCATCATTCCTGCAGGACTGGACAGCTTCTGGGGCGGCGAAATGAAGATGACGGAAGGCTGGTTCCATCTTCATATCGACAGGGCAACGGTCAGCCAGGGAGCTTTGGAATTCCGTTTCGAATATCAGGCTCTGGCCTATCAGGACATTCCCAGGCTCAAGTCGCTGGTTGATGTTGCAATTTCCGCGACATCTGACTCCGCTCCCTCGGACCTCCTGTGGGAGGGGCTGTCGTGGACGATCCTGTTCGAAATCGCCAACACATTCAGACGCAAGGGCATTGGCTCGGGAGCGAGGGGGCATCGGCTGGCCCCCTGGCAGATCAGGCGTGCGATCGAGTTCATGCGGGCCAACCTTGATACCCCTATTCGCCTCGCTGAAATGGCCGAAATCTGCCAGGTTTCGCCATTCCACTTCGCGCGGGGGTTCCGCAATGCCATGAACGTGCCCCCGCATCGCTATCTGGTGCTGTTGCGAATAGATCATGCCAAGGATCTGCTGAAAGGCTCACCGCTTTCGATCACGGAGATCGCTATGGCAGCAGGTTATGAGACACCCCAGGCCTTTGCCCGCGCGTTCAGACAGACCACTGGCTACGCCCCGAGCCGCTATCGCGAAATGTTGGGACCGTGACCCCGCTGCTTGCGCCCCGTGCCGGGCAGAAGACCGGTGTTCATGCCTATGATGTTGCACATTATTCAGGCGTTGAACCCGTAACGTCCAACATATTTGCGGGGCAGGGCATGAGTTCTGTCTGGCAGCGCGACCTGATCAGCCGGGAGCCGGTTTCCCACATCTCTGTCCCTGCCAATGCGTCCATCGTCTTGTTGTGCCGGACTTCCGGTCCCTATATCCAGCGCGCTCGCTTGGCCGGAACAGCCTATAATGTGGAGGTCAAGCCGAATTTCTTCATGCTGCTGCCTTCCGGGATCGACAGTATCTGGTTTGACCAGACCGAAAGGGTGCAGGGCTGGTTCCATCTCCATTTCGACAAGACCATCCAGGACAGGATCGCCGCGGAGCTGGGCTGGAACTTTACCCGGATCACGACCTGCGTTTCGGTTGAATTGCGCAAGCTGGCGGATACGGCCATCCACCTGTCCGGCAATGTCGCACCGCCCGCGTTAATCTGGGATTCTCTGTGCTGGATGATCCTCTATCATTTCAGCAGGTGCAATACAGCCAGCGGGCAGGTGGATGTCCGTCTGGGCCATCATCTTGCACCGTGGCAGGCGCGACGTGCGGTCGAATTCATGCGCGCCAATCTTGATCGCGACATCACGCTGAATGATATTTCGGGCATATGTCATGTGTCGCCGTATCAT
>NZ_LSIS01000412.1:0-1463 GCF_001556365.1 Blastomonas sp. CCH1-A6
AGCGCGCTCGCCCGCGACGGCCTCACCCATGTCGAGCTGACCTGGATCGAGAAGACGCTGGAGCACTGGATACGCTTCGGCCGGATCGCCCAAGACCGCATCCTGACGCGGCGAACCCGCGTCGTCGGCTTCCGTCCGGGCGCCGTCTTCGCGTTCGTGCGCTGGGCGTCGAACGACTTCGGCACGGTCATCTCGCGCATCGACGTGGTGCGCGCGGTCGCGGCCAACGAACCCTATGCGACGCTGCCGTTCGTGCGGCCGGGCGGCGACATCCTGCTCAAGATCGAGGGCTGGCCCAAGGTGCAACAGGTGCTCGCCGCGATCGACGCGGTGGAGGGGGCCGGCGTCGATCCCTGCGACGCGGCGGCCGATCACTGGCGGCACGTCCACAACCGCATCACCGCAGGCCAGCAGCCGCGCCTCTACACGGCGGAGCGCCATCGCGCTTGGCTCAAGCGCCGGGAGATCGAAGGATGAGGCGCCAACACTATCTCATGGCGACTGTGTTTGCCGCGACGACCTTTGCAGGGCTGTCCGCTGTCGTGGCGGTCGTCGCGCCACCCCCGCTCGCCGTCTGGAACGCCAGCGCCAGCGCGCCGATCGGGCTTTACCGCATCCATTCCGACCGCGATCCGCCCACCGGCGCGCTGGTTGCCATCGCGCCGCCTGAACGGCTTTCCCGCTGGCTGTCGGCGCGCGGCTATCTGCCCGAGGGCGTGCCGCTGTTGAAGCATGTCGCGGCCAAGGCCGGACAGCGCGTTTGCCGGATCGGCGCCCTGGTGAGCGTCGATGCGCGGCGCGTCGCCATCGCCCGCGCGCGTGACGGCCAGGGCCGTCCGCTGCCGGTCTGGCAGGGGTGCCGCACGCTGCAACCGGGCGAGCTGCTGCTGCTCAATCCCGCCCATCCCGACAGTCTGGACGGCCGTTATTTCGGCCCGCTGCCGGTCTCCGCCGTCATCGGACGCGCCACGCCGCTCTGGCTGCGAGCACCGTCCCAACCGCCTTCCACCCCCGAAGCCAAGGAGATCGACCATGCAAACGAATATCTTTGAATCCACCGCCGACGGCTATGCCGGCCGCGTTCGGCTGTTCGGCATCAACGAGGCGATCGTGCTTGTCGCGCTCGATCCGAGCGATGCCGAAAACGCGCCCGACTACCGTGTTCATCTCGACGACGAGGACGGCCCCGAGGTCGGCGGCGCGTGGAAACGGGTCGGCGAACGCGCCGGGAACTACATCGCGCTGGAGATCGACAGCCCGCTTTTCCCGGCGCCGTTCCGGCCGGTGCTGTTCCGCGCCGATGATGATGGACGGACGTTCCGGCTGTCGTGGAAACGCCCCCGGCCCCGCGACGATCGGAGCTGATCGGTGCCTTCCCCGATCATCCCTCTGTTCGCGGAAAAGCCGTCTCATCCCTCCGTCCCGCTCGGTCGCAGGCCGGCCGGCGCGCGCAGCGAAGGTCA
>NZ_LSIS01000413.1:0-406 GCF_001556365.1 Blastomonas sp. CCH1-A6
GACGCACGATCTGCTGGCCGGTCTGGTTGATGGTGTCCTGCGAGCCGCGACGCAGTGCGCGAGTAAGTTCGTCCTCGCTATCCGCGCCCAATTCGGCGCCGACGCCGAGCAGTGTCGAAACGGCGGCGGCTTTCAGCAGATTGCCCCAATGCTGGTTTACGCGATCCTGTAGGCCAGCATATCCGGCCGCATCAGCGCCGGGCTGGCGCTCGAGAACGATCGAGCGGCCGTCCGGCAATATCAGCCGATCCCATGCCAGCAGCACGCGCGCCTGCCCGGCGGCGATCTCGCTGTCATATTCGCCGATCAGCCGGGCGCCCTGCGGGATGAGCAGGATGCGGCCCGTGGGACTGTCATAGACGTTGGCCGTCACCTGAGCGGTGATCTGGCCGGGAAGGTCCGAACG
>NZ_LSIS01000414.1:0-2340 GCF_001556365.1 Blastomonas sp. CCH1-A6
GCTTTCGGGGGCGGCGGGTCGGTGCTCGCGACACCCTGGCTGATCTATGTCGTCGGCATCGCCGATGTGCATGTCGCGATCGGAACATCCGCCGCCGCCGTCGCGCTCAATGCGCTCGCCGGATTGCTGGGTCAGGCGCGCGCAGGCGCGGTCAAATGGCCCTGCGCCAGCGTGTTCGCCGTGGCGGGGGTGAGCGGCGCCCTGATCGGTGCGCATGTCGCCAAGCAGGTCGATGGCCAGGCGCTGCTCGGCTGGTTCGCGATTGCCATGGCGCTGGTGGCGCTGTCGATGATGCGCGCCCCGCGCAGCACCGGTGATCCGCTGGTACGGCTCGATGCCGCGCGCACGATGAAGCTCGCGCCGATCGGTCTGCTGGTCGGGCTGGCGGCCGGATTTTTCGGCATTGGTGGGGGCTTCCTGATCGCGCCGGGGCTGATGGCGGCGACCGGGATGACGCTGTCCAATGCCGCCGCCTCGTCGCTGGTTTCGGTGAGCCTGTTCGGCGCATCGACCAGCGCCAGCTATGCGATGTCGGGCCAGATCGATGGAACGATCCTCGCGGCCATGGTGGCGGGCGGCGCACTGGGCACGGTGCCGGGCATTTTCCTGGCGCGGGTGCTGGCGCGCAAGGTGCTCATCGCGCGCCGACTGTTTGCGGCGATGGTGCTGCTGGTGGCGCTGCTCGTACTGTGGAATGTGCTCGCGGCATAAGCGATCACGAACTGCTGTCGTCAGCGGAACTCGGCTCGGCCTGCGCACTGCCCCGGTCCAGCAGCTTGCGCGCCAGATCAGCGAGCTGGGTATCGTGCGGGTGGTTGAGCAGCGGGGCAAGGGTCGTCTCAGCAGCCTGCTTGTCGCCGGTGCGGATGAAGTAATCCGCCAGCGTCAGCCGGTTGCCCGTATCATAAGGCGCCAGCTGCAGCGCCTTTCGCAGGCCCTGGACGGCCATCTCGGGCGGCTTCTTTCCCTCTGCCGCATAGCTGCGAAAGAAATAGGCCAGGGGGATGGGGTTGTCGTTCTCGATCCGATTGGCGGCCGAGATCGCCGCGCGCACCTTGGGCCAGAGCGCGTCGTCATCCCCAGCCTTGCGAAACAGCGCATATATCTTCTGGATCATCGCGCCCACGGCCTGCGGGTTCTTTGCGATCGCCTTGTCCGCAGCCGCGATGGCAGCCTCGTCGTTGCCCGCATCGAACTCCGCCTCGGCGAGCGCGCTGAGCACGAAGGCATCGTCGGGATATTGTGCCGCCACCTTCTGCGCGTCCGCCAGAACCTCGGGCGCGGTTTCCTCGTTCACGCCGCGTTTCGACCGCATCATGACCGGTAGAATGGCGGCTTCGCCCTTGCCGAGCATGCGGATCGCGATCGGCGCGCTGGCGATCTTGCTTGCGCCCAGATTGAGATAAGTCAGCCGACGCCGTTTCATATAGGCGCCCAGTTCCTTGTCGAGCACGCCCAGATCGCCAAAGGCCTGGGTCGCTGCGGCCTCTTCGCCTTCGCCGGCGTTGATGCGCTGGAGATAATGGGCCATCTGGCCGGCGCGCGCTTCGGAAAAGGTGAGGTAGTGGAACAGCAGCCAGCTGCGTCCATAAAAGGCGTCGTAACGCTTGGAGGCATTTTCCCGGTATTTTCGGGTGCTCAGCAGCATGTCGAGCGGAACTTCCTGGGCCAGCGCCAGTTCGGCCGCGCGATGATCGGCCGGAAGTCCCAGGCCGACGCCGCCCGCGCTATCGAACTTCGCGGTGGAATAGAATTCGGCAAAGCCTTCCTGCAGCCAGAGCGGCGGGGAACCTGCGAACACGCTGAACATGAAATGATGCGCATATTCGTGCAGCAATATCTGCTCGCCCTGCGACACGCGGTCGCTCTGGCTATTGTCATCGACCCGCGGGACGAACGCCACCGACCCGCCGGCGCGCGACTGGTAGAAGCCCAGCACATAGCGGTTGTTGGTGCCCATCAGCTTGCGCACCTGATTGGCGTCGCGCACGACGAACACGGTCAGCCGATTCGAGGGCGAAGTCGCTTCTTCGGGCAGCTTGTAGATATAGCGCATCGCCGAACGGTACCGCTCGAGCATGTCGGTGAATTCGCGAATGTCGCCTTCGCTCTGATCGGCATAGACCAGAAAATTGGGGCTCGAGGCTTCGCGCCATTCGGCCCTGGCCGGGGCAGCGGCGACCCAGACCATCGACAGGATGAACGCCATCCGCCGCAACGCAACCCGCACCATCATCGCTCTCCCCAGAACAGGGGCCGAGGCTAGGCAGATGCCAAACCGCCCGCAATCCCCCAAACATGGGGGACGCGGGCGGCTGCTCCCGAGCGGGCGGGGGAGGG
>NZ_LSIS01000415.1:0-2488 GCF_001556365.1 Blastomonas sp. CCH1-A6
GCATGCTGTCGTGCTTGCTGCCAACTCGTCACCCCCGCGAAGGCGGGGGTCCCGCTTCTGGTCCGGAGAACCGAAATAGCGGGATTCCCGCCTTCGCGGGAATGACGGGCACTCTGCGTGTAATGTCTACCCCATCGGCAGCGTCATCGTCGCCCGCAGTCCCTCGACCACACCGCCCGCACTGCGCCGGTTCTCCAACCGCAGCGCGCCGCCGTGCTGGTGCAGGATCGCGCGCGCGAGCGTGAGGCCGAGGCCCGTGCCGCCGGTCGCCATGTTCCGTGAGGCTTCCAGCCGGGTAAAGGGTTCGAACATCCGTTCGATCTGGTCGTCGGGAATGCCGGGGCCGTCATCGTCGATGGTAATGCTCACCCTGCCCGGCACCTGCGCGATACTGACCCGCGCACGCGCGCCATAGCGCACCGCATTGCCGATCAGATTGCGCAGCGCGCGGCGGATCCAGGTCAGCTGCAGCGGCACCACGATGCGCGGCGTATCGGCGAGCGCGACGTCCTGACCGAGATCGCGATATTCGTCGGCGATCATCTCGACCAGCGCACCCAGATTGACCGGCTCGCGCTCCTCGCCGGTCCGGCCGATCCGCGCCAGTGTCAGGATATCGTCGAGCGTGCGGGTGATGTCGTCGATGCTGGCGACCATCCGCTCGCGCTGGCGGTCATCGGGCACCGATTCGACGCGCACCCGAAGCGCGGCGAGCGGGGTCTTGAGATCATGCCCGATCGCGCCGAGCATCACGTCCTTCTCGTTCAGCATCGCGGCGATGCGCGCGCTCATAGCGTTGAACGAGCGGGTGAGGTCGGCAAGATCGCTGGGCCCGGTCGGCTCGATCGAGCGCGCCTCCTGGGTCCGCTCGAAATGCGCCACGCCTTCGCGCAACGTTCCCATCGATCGGGCGATCCGGCGTGTCAGCCACACGAGCGGGACCAGCATGACCAGATACAGGATCACCGTCTGCCCGATAATCGTCGCCAGAATGCGCACCGAGGCTTCGGGCACGGGCACCCGGACGCTCAGCCACTGTCCGTCGGGCCGCTGGATGGCGATCAGCGCGAGCTTGCTGATCGGGCGATCGTTGCGCCCGCCGATTTCGGCCGCCAGCCGATCGACCCTGCGGGCGCGCGGCGGGGCCGGCATCAGCGCCGCGTCGATCCGCGTGGACGGAACGCCATAGCTCGGCAGAATGGCGGCCAGGCGCGACACCAGGCCGGGCGCGGGCCGCATGTCCGGCTGGACCGGATTGTCGGGGGTCAAGTCGGTGCGGCGCAGCCGGAAGCCGGGTGCGCGCTCGATGCGGCTGCCGAAGCGCTCGCGCAACGGCCGACCCTGCTGCAGGCGATCGGTCGCGGCAATCAGCCGGACCGAAGCCTCGGCCGCGATCCGGTCCAGCGCCTGTTCGCGCTGCGCGCGGACCAGCAGCGCGGCATTGACCAGCTGACCTGCCAGCAGCGCAAAGGCGATGGTGAGTAGCAGCCGCCCGGCAAGGCTCGACGGCCAGAGCCGCTGGAACAGGCTCATGGGGTGTCCGGGCTGGCGAGGCGCCGCACGCGCGCGGCGAGCGTATAGCCGCCCCCCCAGACGGTCTTGATCAGGCGCGGCGAGCGGTTGTCCGCTTCCACCTTCTTGCGCAACCGGCTGATCTGGTTGTCGATCGCGCGGTCGAACAGATGCGCCTCGCGGCCATGCGCGAGATCGAGCAGCTGGTCGCGGTTGAGCACGTGTCCTGCATGTTCGCAGAACACCTGCAGCAGCTTGAACTCGGCGGTGGAAATGGGGACCAGCGCGCCATCGGGATCGGTCAGGCGGCGCTTGACCGTATCGAGCGTCCAGCCATCGAACTCGAAGCCCTGCGGTTCGTCCTCGGCGGGCTGGGGCACGCGCGCGGCACGGCGCAGCACGGTCTTGATCCGCGCCACCAGCTCGCGCGGATCGAATGGCTTGACGACATAATCGTCCGCGCCGATTTCCAGACCGATGATGCGATCCATCGCCTCGCCCTTGGCGGTGAGCAGGATGACCGGCGTTTCGGATTGCGCCGCGACATGGCGGCAGAGGCTCAAGCCATCCTCGCCCGGCATCATGATGTCGAGCAGCAGGATCGAGAAGCGCTGGTCGCGCATCAGCGTGCGCGCCTTCGCTGCATCGCCCGCCTCGGTCACGGCAAAGCCCTGGCCGGTCAGATATTCGGCCAGCGGCTCGCGCAATGTCGGCTCGTCATCGATCAGCAGGATATGGACGGGATCGGTCATCGAATGTCAGCATGTGCCGGGTGCGGGGGAGAAAGGCAACCGGCCCCGGACGCATAGGGGAGTCTGCGCCCGGAGCCGGATGGTCTTGAGCGGCGAAGGTCAGCCCTGGGGTGCGGCCTTGCGCTGCTGCCAGCGCTGTTTCATCGCTTCGCGCGCGGCAGCGCGCTCTTCCTGGGTGATCCTGCCGTCCTTGTTGGCATCGTGGCGGTTGAAGCGCTCGAGCG
>NZ_LSIS01000416.1:0-20294 GCF_001556365.1 Blastomonas sp. CCH1-A6
CGGGTTCAGCTTGGCAACTTCGGGGCCCTTGGCGATGTCGCCGAAATATTTCTCCACCAGCGGCTTGGCTTCGGAGACGTTGATGTCGCCGGCAAGCACCAGGATCGCGTTGTTCGGGCCGTAATGGTCGGTGAACCACTTCTTCATGTCGTCGAGCGAGGCGGCCTGCAGGTCCTCCATCGATCCGATGGTCGAGTGGCCATAGGGATGCTCAGGGGGCGTGAGCATCTCGATCTGCTTGTATTCGACCAGGCCGTAAGGCTGGTTGTCGCCCTGGCGCTTCTCGTTCTGCACCACGCCGATCTGGTTGGTCAGCTTTTCCTGGGTGATGCCGTTGAGCAGATGGCCCATGCGGTCGCTTTCCAGGAACAGCGCACCTTCCAGCCCGGCCTTGGGCACGGTCTGGAAATAATTGGTGCGATCGAACCAGGTGGTGCCGTTGAAATCGGTGGCGCCGAGTTTCTTCAGATATTCGAAATAGTCGCCCTGCGCGTTTTCCGATCCGTTGAACATGATGTGCTCGAACAGATGCGCATAGCCGGTCTTGCCCTTGGGCTCGTGCTTGGAGCCGACATCATACCAGATCGACACCGCAACGATCGGGGCCTTGCGGTCCTCGTGCACGATGACGGTCAGGCCATTGGCGAGCGTGAACTGCTGATAGGGGATGTTCACCGTCTTGACGAGATCGGCGACGGGGGCTGCCTGCTGCGCCTGGGCGGGGGAAAGCGCCACGGCGAGCGCCAGTGAGGATACGGCGATCAGCGAGCGGATGGGCTTGAGCATGGATATGGAGCCTCTCTTGGGAGCAAGTTTGTCTGTTCTGTCGGGTGTCACCGGCTGATGCAGGAGCGCCGGTGCCGCCTTCGGGTTGCTGATCGAAACCATAAGCCTTGGCGAACCGGTTTCAAGCGCAATCACGGGCGATAGCGCCGCTTGGCATGCGGCATCAGGGCTTGCCGGGTGAAATAGACGGGCTTCGTCTGGTGTTCGACGAACAGCTTGGCCTGGTCGGCATAATGCGGGCTGTCGGGCCGGGTTGTCGCCGCGCCGAAGGGCTGGATCGAGCGCGAGCTGACATTCCCGTCCTTGTCCCATTCGACGAACTGGATGAAACTGTCGCCATGGCGCACGGCAAAGCGGCCGTCCTTCTCGTCAACATCCCAGAGCGTGGCGGCGCGCAGCGTGTCCGATCCGCCGTCCATCGGCAGATCGACCTTGCCCTGGCGCAGCCGCAGCACGGTGCCGAGCTTGGGGTCGAGCGTCTTGAAATGCTTTTCCAGATGGTCGATCGCCGCAACGAGTTCTTCACGCGGATCGGGCAGGGCCAGGCGGCGATAGCTCTGTCGCATCGCCGGACGCATCAGCATCAGCGCCAGGGCATCGCCCTTGCCCTTGCCGTCCATCTGCCAGTCCCAGGCGCGCAGCAGCGCCTGCGCTTGCGGAATGCGCTTGTCGCCATCGGGCTTGACCGCCAGCACCGCGTTGATCCAGCCGGTGGCATAATCCGACTTGTCATAGCCGACATCATATTTGATCCGCGCCAGCGTCGCCGCATCGATCTGCCCCGCCGCCTCGAACAGCTTGATCGCCTGGCGTGCGCGGTTGGTCATGTCGTCCTCGATGCCCATCAGGGCCGAGAAGCTGGCGCGATCGAGCTCGTCGCCCGGCCCTGCCGCGACGAACGGCGTGTTGTTGGCGTTCATGATGTACCCGGAGGCCGGATTGACCAGCAACGGCACCCGGTCCCAGGGCAGGTGCGTCTTCCAGATGAGGTCGCTGCGGTCGCCCGGCAGCACGCCGCGCCAGTTCGCCCCCGGCTTGCGCGCAGGGAAAAGCGCGTTGTACGCCATGGCAATATTGCCCTTGGCATCGGCATAGATGAAATTGGTCGCGGGCACGCCCTGGATCGCCATCGCCTTCTGCCATTCGGCAAAATCGCGCGCCTTGTTGATGCGGAAATATTGCTCGAGCATCTTCAACTCGTCGATCCCGGCATAGCGGATCGCGAACGCGCCCTTGTCGTTCAGGATCACCGGTCCGTGCACCGAGCGATAGACGGTCTGCGGCACGGGCAGCGTGAACGGCCCCATCTTGACCTTCAGCCAGACGCGCTGCGATTCGAGGTCGCGCCATTTGCCGTCGAGCCGGTACTGCGTCCGGTCGTCGTTCAGCTCGAGCCTGTAGACATCGATCAGGTCGGGCCGGTTGACCGTGTTGGTCCAGCCCAGATACTTGTTATGGCCCAGAAACGGATAGGGCGATCCGGGGAAGGTCGCGCCGGCAAAGTCCCAACCCTCTTCCGAATGCACCACCAGCTCGTACCAGGCGACGCCGCCGCGCCAGGGCTGGTGCGAGTTCGAGATCAGCCGCGTGACATTGTCGGTCGACCGCGCCGGGGCGACGGCAAAGGCGTTCGATCCGTTCATGTCGGGCTCGGGTCCGATCGGGGTGACGCGCGCGACTTCCTTGCCGGAGAGCTTCGGCCCGCCCTCGATCGGCAGGTCCTTGCCCTCGACCAGCGCGCCGAGCACCGAATCGAGCCCGAAGAAGAAGGGCGAGCGCAGCACGAAGCCGGCGGCGATGTCACGACCTTCGAGCGGGAACAGGCCGGACAGGCGCACCTCTTCGGGGTGCTTGTCGGCATAATGGTTGAGGCCCGCGGCATAGGCATCGAGCAGCGCGCGGATGTCGGCGGGCAGCGTATCGTACTTGCGATCGACGGTGCCGCGAATGTCGAGCAGATGCGCGGCGAAATCGACCTTGGCGCCGTCCTGACCGGTCATCGCGCCGGTGCGCGCGCGGGTCATCGCGGCGACTTCCTGGATGGTCGAGAAATCGTCCTCGCTATGCGCATAGGCGACGCCATAGGCGACATCGGCATCGGTCTTGCCGAAGATATGCGGCACGCCGAAATCGTCGCGGACGATCTCGACGTCATATTTGCGCGACGCCGGGGCCTTGCCCGATTCGGCGACCAGCGGTTCCCACACCGCAAGGGCGATGGCGGTTACGACGACTAGGACGAGAAGGCTGAGCGCCAGACGTTTGAAGACACGCATGGCGCGCACCTTATCAACCAATCAGCGCACGTCTACTGACAATGATGTAGATAGTGCGCGGGTTACCGCCTCAACCCGACTCCGCCGCAATCGCTTGCTCTATCAGGCGGCGCGAGCGGACGCCGCCCGCGTCGATATTGAGCAGCAGCAGGCGGCGGTCGGGATAGAGGTCGAGATTTTTCTGCTGGCGCTCGAGCATCTCCATGTCCTCGGCGAAGATCTTGCCCTGGCCGTCGCGGATGGTGGTGGTCAGCTCAGCATCGTCGACCGCGAAGCGGCGGGCCATGCCCCAGAAATACCAGTGCGAGCCTTCGGTCTCGGGCGTCATGAAATCGACCACCACCGAATAGGCCTTGCGCTCGAGCGGGGCCTCGTAGCCGCCTTCGCCGACCGGGGCGACGCCGACCTCGATCTCGACGCTGCTCGGCAGGTGGAAATGGCAGAGCTGCCAGCGATCGACCGGGCCGCTATCGGGCAGGCCCGCGCCGCGCAGTGCCATCGCCCAGAACGGCGGCGGGTCGATCGCGTCCATGAAGCGGCTGGTCACCACCTCGTCGCCGACCAGCCGGGTCTTGACCGGGGCCTCGTCGATCTCCTTCTGCCCGATGCTGGTCGAATGGACATAGGTCTCGTGCGTCAGGTCCATCAGGTTATCGATCATCAGCCGGTAATCGCACTGGATGTGGTACAGGCCGCCGCCATAGGCCCAGCCTTCGTCCTCGGCCCATTCGAGGTGCCTGAGCTTGGCGGGATCGGCCGCATCGGCATCGCCCGGCCAGACCCAGATGAAGCCATAGCGCTCGATCACCGGAAAGGTGCGGATCGGGGGGAAACCGCCGACGCGCTGGCCGGGCATGCCCTCGGTCTTGCCATGGCAGCCCATTGCCAGGCCATGATAGCCGCAGACCAGCGCGCCATCGCGGACGAAACCGAGAGAAAGCGGCGCGCCGCGATGCGGGCAGAAATCCTCGAGCGCCGCGACCTTGCCTTCGCGCCCGCGAAAGAACACCATCGGCTCGCCGCAGATCTTGCGGCCGAGCGGCTTGCCTTCGATCTCGTCGGGCGTGCAGGCGACATACCAGGCGTTGCGCGGCCACGGCGCGGCGGTGTGCGCGGCGCTGCGCTCTTCCAGATCGGGGGCGGTGGCCATCGGTGCCTCTCCTGAGATAAATCGTTATTGGATCCAATAATGCAGTTTGAGGAGCGTTGCAAGGCGGATGCGGGGGCTTGTCGGTGCGGGCGCACAGGCTAAACAGGGCGGCATGACTGCCCCGATGAAGCCCGGCCAGCGCGTGCTCTTTGCCCTGCGCAAGATGATCGTTTCCGGCGAGATTCCCGACGGCGCGCGCATCGCCGAAATCGCGACGGCCGAGCGTTTCGGCGTCTCGCGCATGCCGGTTCGCACCGCGCTGCGCACGCTGGAGCAGGAAGGGCTGGTGGCGAAGCTCGGGCGGCGCGGTTATGCGGCGCGCGGGGTGACGCCTGCCCAGATCGACGATGCGATCGAGGTGCGCGGCGTGCTCGAAGGACTGGCGGTGCGGCTGATCGCATCACGCCCGATCACGCCCGGCTTTGCGCGCCGGCTCAAGGCGGTGCTGGCCGAGGGCGATGCGCTGTTCGCGGGCGACAGCTTTGCCCCCGAGGATATCGACCGCTTCTACAGCTACAATCTGGCGTTTCACGACCTGCTGCTCGACGCGAGCGGCAACCGCGCGATCGGGGTGGCCTTGTCGCGCAACAACCACCTGCCGCTGGCGTCCGCCGCCGCGCTGGCGCTCGACTGGGACGATCTCGCCAATGCACACACGAACCTCAAGGCCGCGCACGAGGAGCATCTCGCAGTCGCCGACGCGATCCTCTCGGGCCGCGCCGACGAGGCCGAACAGCGTATGCGCCAGCACGCGCGGGCCGCGCTCAACCCCGGGCTGATGCCGTTGGTGGGGACGGTTTGAGGGGGTGGCAGCGTTGATGCGCGCACACGAAGCTCCCCTCCCTGGAAGGGAGGGGAACGCGTAAAAATCGGACGCTCGTTTCTCCCCCGACCTCGTAGCCCGTCATTCCCGCGAACGCGGGATTCCCGCTCCTGTCCTGACGATGACGATTGAAGCGGGACCCCCGCGTTCGCGGGGGTGACGACCATTCGGGCGCTGAAGATCAACTCGCGATTCGAAAGTCGCCCTCGCGCTGCTCCTGCGCGCCGACGCGCCGGTCGAGCAGGTCGCCGAAGCTCAGTGGCTGAGCGATCAGGCTGGGGTGCGGCGAATAGCCGTCGTGCCAGCGCTTGGCCGAAATCGCCTCGCGCGCGATGCTCATGCTGAACAGCCGCCGCGGCTCGGCCGAGCGGTTGTCGGGGCCTGCGTGCAGCATGTCGCTCTGGTAGAGGATCACCGTGCCCTTGCGCGGCGCGGTGGAGACAAGCCGGAACTCGCGGTCGCGTTCGGCGCGCTGGCGGACCAGCTTCAGCAAGCGGCGAGGTCCGAGCATGCGCAGGCTGAACTGCGAATTCTTGCCGAGCACGAACCGCAGCAGATTGGGCTGGTGCTCGTCCCAGATGCGCGAGAACACTCGGTCGCCAAACTCGCCCGGCGCGAGCGGCGCGTCTTTGTCGCGGCGCATGGCCCACAGCTTGGCCAGATTGTGCTTCAGGATGCGCCAGTTGCACCCGATGCGGAATAGCTCCATCCGCTCCAGCGCCGCGTCGCTGTGCTTCGGCGCGGCACCATCGAACAGCTGCGTGCCGGGGACGAAAACCGTCCCGCCCTGCTGCTCGGACACGTCCTCCACCGCCGCGAACAGGCTGATCACGCCGCTGGGGTCGCGATGGATATACTGGTGCGAGGAGCCGCGATAGCTGGTCAGCGTGGTGACCTCGAGCAGCGGATGCGCACGGTCGCAATAATGTGCGAGCACCGCTTCGAGCCGCTGGGCGAGGGTCGCGACGAAGTCGGTCACCGGCGGTGTTGCGGGCAGCGAGCAGAAATCGCGGCGCACGTAGCGATTGTCGGTCTCGCTGGCAAAGGCGCAGCGCTGGCGGTTCGGATCGTCGATCGTCTGGCGGATCAGCGCGAGCCCGGTATCGGCTTCCTTATCGGACAGCAGGCCGGTGAAGATTACCAGCCCATGCGCCTCCATCCGCGCTAGCGCTGCGGCGGCGCAGGCCGCCGTGAGCCTGCCCTGCGCGTCGAGTTCCGCAGGCAGCTCGAAGGCGGATGTATCGTTGGAGGTCTCCAGATTCTTCATGTCCAACTGTCCTGCATTATCTCGACATCGCCGGTTCAACTGCCGCGTCTTTGCGGTCCTGCGCGGCTGTATTGCCGAGCCATTGCTTGTCTTTTCTCTTGCCGCAGAAATTTCTACACTGGGTTAACCAGAGCAAGCCGACATTCCGCTGTTCGAGCAAATGGCGAGCACGCGCCACGGATTTGCCAGCAGTCAGAGGATCGCTTTTTGAAGCAGATCATGCAATTGATGGCGATAGCGTGCAGCCTTGTTGCGGCTGCCAGTATTGCAATCGGTGCCATGGCCCAGGACATTTTGCCAGCATTGGATCAGGCCGCACGCGAGGCAATGGCGCAAACGGGGGCCAAAGGCCTCGCCATTGCCGTGATCGATAACGGTCAAGTGAGCGCCGTTCGCGCTTACGGAGTGCGCAATGCCAGGGGCGAACCGCTAGCGCCGGACACCGTGATGTACGGAGCCTCGCTTACCAAGGCCGTGTTCGGCTATCTGGTGATCCAGCTCGCAGCAGAAGGCCGGATCGATCTGGACCGACCGATTGCGGAATTGTTGCCTGATCCCCTGCCTAGCTACGGAAATGTCGATGCCTATGGCCA
Organism: Blastomonas sp. CCH1-A6; assembly: GCF_001556365.1. NCBI lineage: Bacteria > Pseudomonadati > Pseudomonadota > Alphaproteobacteria > Sphingomonadales > Blastomonadaceae > Blastomonas > Blastomonas sp. CCH1-A6. The sequence continues at coordinate 6,896 of NZ_LSIS01000416.1, forward strand.
TTGGGGCGATCTGGTATCGGATGAACGCTGGCGCTCGATCACCCCGCGCATGGCGCTGAACCACTCCACCGGCTTTGCCAATTTCGCCTTTCTCGAACCGGACGGTCGCTTGCGCATCCATTTCGATCCCGGCACTCGTTATGCCTATTCGGGCGAGGGGATCATGCTCCTGCAGTTCGGCCTGGAGCGGGGGCTGGGGATCGACGTCGAGCAGGAGCTGCAGCGCCGCTTTTTCGGCCCGTTGGGTATGACCCGCACAAGCCTGAAATGGCAGGCAGCATTTGCCGACAATCTTGCCGATGGCTGGGATGCTGACGGTAAGATCGAGCCGCATGACGAACGCAGCCGTGTCCGTGCGGCGGGTTCGATGGACACGACCATTGCCGACATGGCGCGGATGGCGGCCTATATGGTGCGCGGCGATGGCCTGCCTCCAGAAAGGCAGGCAATCTATCCGGAGGCAACGCTACCGATCACCACCCGCCAGCAGTTCCCTACCCTGCTGCCCGACGCATCCGAAAGCGATCGCCCGCAGGCCAGGGCCGGGTTGGGCGTGATCGGCTTTACGGGGCCTCAGGGGCCGGGCTGGTACAAGGGCGGGCATAACGACACGACCGCCAACACTCTGGTCTGCCTGCAGACGAGCCGTCGGTGCGTGCTGATCCTCTCGAACGATGTCCGCGCCGAAAGGGCCTTTCCAAAGCTGGTGCGCAGCGTGCTGGGAGAAACAGGCGTGCCCTATCGCTGGGAATATCCTGACCTGCCGGACGAATGATCGCCGGAGGCTCCGAGAGTTTTGCAACCGCGCCTTTGCCGGCATCATCCATTCCAAACGTACCGCGTTAATTCCCCACACACTTCCGCTGCGCATCGAAAATCGCAGTCGTGGATCAGATGGGATCCGATGCCCGTTGGCGGTCATGGAAAGCAATTCAACGCGTTGCGCGACTATCGCAAGGCACGCGGCCTCAGCCAGCTCGAACTGGCGGATGCGGTCGAGGTGACTCGGCAATCGATCATCGCGATGGAGGCGGAGAAATATGATCCGTCGCTTCCGATGGCCTATCGCCTGGCTGCGTTTTTCGACGTGCCGGTCGAGCAATTGTTCTTCAATTCGTGGAAAGCGAGCTAGGGCGCGCGGACCGAGACCGTCAGAGGCTGAAAACGTGTCTCGTTGACGCGAGCGCTAACTCCCATCACCCCCCAACGGGCCGCGCCATCCATTCCAGCAGCGCGGCATTCACCGCATCGGGCGCTTCCATCGGGGCCATATGGCCCGCGCCATTGAATACCACCATCTTCGCGCCTGCCATCGCCTCGGCAATGGGAACGTGCTGCTCGGGCGGGCTCCACTGGTCGAGTTCGCCGACGCCGACCAACGCCGGGCAGGTGATCTGCGATAGCAGCGGCGCGGCGTCGGGACGATTGATCAGCGCGGTGATCTGCTGGCGGTGGATCGCGGGCGTCATCCGCTCGACCATCGCATAGAGCGTCGTGCGCAGCGCCGGGTCGGTATCGAGCAGGCCGGGGCGCACCATCGGCGGCAACCACGCATCGGCAAGCGCGGTCATGCCTTGCCCTGCGCTGATATCGAGCATCGCCTGGCGCTTGGGCAGTTCCTCTGGCGGCGCAGGGTGCACGCCGGTGTCGAGCAGGCCGATCCGCGCGACGCGATCCGATGCCAGGCGGAAGACCTCGAGCGTCACGCGCCCGCCCATCGAATGGCCGATGATCGAGAAGCGCTCGGGCGCGCCGTCCAGGACGTGCGCGGCCATGCCCTGCAGCGAATCGTACCGGGTGAGGTCGGGAACGATGACCTCGTACAGCGGCGACAAGGCGGCGATCTGGTCCGTCCAGACATCGGCATCACACAGCAGGCCGGGGACAAGGATGACGGTTTCGCGCGTGGTCATAACCTCAGCCCATTATATCGGGCAGGGGCTTTCCGTCCACGATCCTGGGCGCCGCCTCGATCAGCACGAAGACGATGCGGCAATTCTCGCTCGCCGACGGGTTGCGCCAGAGATGGATGGTGCCGCGCTGGACGATGATGTCGCCCGCGCGCGCGGTCGTCACCGCACCGTCGTCCAGCTCCAGCTCGACCGCGCCCGACAGCACGATGCCATAGTCGATGCTGCTCGACCTGTGGAAGGGCGAGACCCCGCCGGGCAGCATGTCGACGATGCGGATCACCGACCCCTGGTGCAGCGTCAGCCCGGCATCGCGGCTGCGCCCGTCGGTATCGTCGTTATTGTCCGCAGGCACGCAGGCTGTCGTCCAGATCAGGCTGAACGCGGCATCGCCCGAGGGGATCGGGCTCACCGGCAGCAGGTCGTCAGCGGTGAACACCGCGCGCCCGGCCGCGTCATGGCCGGTCACGATGCGGCGGACGGGGGGAGAGCCGGTCATCCCTTCACCACTTTCTGATCGATCGCGCCGAACAGCAGCCCGCCGTCGCGCAGTCGCGCTTCCATGCGGACGGTGTCGCCGAAATGCATGAAGCCGGTGCGCGGCTTGCCTTCGTCGAGCATCTCGATGCCCCGCCGTTCGGCGATGCAGGACGAACCGATCTCGCGGAAATTGCTGTTCGATACCGTACCCGATCCGATGATCGTGCCCGCGCAGAGCGAGCGCGTGCTGGCGGCATGCGCGACGAGTTCGTGAAAGCCGAATTCCATCGCGCCGCCTTCGGCATTGCCGAAACGTTCCCCGTTCCAGTCGACGGCAAGCGGCAGGTGGACGCGACCCTCGCGCCAGGCATCGCCCAGCACCTCGGGCGTGACGGCAAAGGGCGCGACCGAACAGGCGGGCTTGGCGTGGATCCATCCGAAGCCGGTCTTCATCTCCACCGGCGCCAATGCTCGCAGCGACCAGTCGTTGATCTGCACCAGCAGCTTGATATGGCCGAGCGCCTGTTCGGGCGTGATGCCCATCGGCACGAAATCGGTGATGACTCCGAATTCGCCCTCGAAATCTATGCCATCCTCCTCGCGCGGAAGCGGCACATCGGCGGTGGCGCTGAGGAACTGGTGCGACAGGCCCTGGTACATCAGCGGGCGGCCCGGCGGCGGCGGCTCGGTGCCGAACAGCGTCTCCATCAGCTCGCCATGGCTGCGATAGGCCGAGCCGTCGAGCCATTGCCAGGCGCGGGGCAGGGGCGCAGCGAAGGCGAGGCCATCGGTGCTGTCGCCTTCGCCCGCATCGAGCCGCGCAGCGAGTGCGCGAAGCGCCGGTTCGGACGTTTCCCAGCTTTCGATCGCGGCCTGAAGCGTCGCGATCGCGGCGGGCAGATGGCGGCTGCCATCGGCGCTGACGACGACCAGCGCGCCATCGGGCGTGCCGTTCTCGATGGTGGCGAGTTTCATATTGGCGTCCTTTCGTGGATTACAGATCGGCGAGCGCATGGGCGACCAGATTGGCCAGGGTGCCATCGTGTGTCAGGCCCAGCGCGTCGGCGGCGGGGGTGAAGAGCGGCGGTTGCGCGCCGAATGCGGCTTCGATCGCCGGATCGGGCGCATAAGCGGCGAGCGCGGCATCGGCCCCGGTCTGGCGCGCCACCTCGGCGACCAATTCGCCCATGCGGATGCGCAGCGCGGGTAGGTTCAGCCGAGCCGTCGCGGGGTCCTCGGCCAAATCGAGCGCGGTGACGAGCTGCGCCACCAGCGCGCGCCGCGAGAGCAGCCAGCAGGTGGCCTCGGGCGATACGGGCAGGGTGATCGGCTCGCCGGCCTTGAGCGCATGGAACAGGTTGCTCAGGAACGCCGATTTCATCCCCGAAGGTGCGAGCGGGCGCGTAATGATGCCGGGCAGGCGCAGCGAAAGGCCGCGCACCGCACCGCGCCGGGTGAGCGTGGCGATCCACTCCTCGAGCATCGCCTTGTGCGCTCCATAGCGGAGCATAGGGCGCGCCGGGGTCAGGTCATCGACATGCGGCGGCAACGGGTCGCCGAACACCGCGATGCTGCTGGCGAAGAGCAGGCGCGGGGTGTTGCCATGCGCGGTGGCGGCGTCGATCAGCGCCATCGGAGCAGCCACATTGATCCGCGCGGCGAGCGCCGGATCGGCTTCCGCCGCGCCGCCGGGGATGGTGGCGAGATGGATGATCGCCGCGAGCGGTTCGGCCGTGAGCGCGGCGACCAGCGCGGGGTCGTCGATCTCGCCCGGCAGCGCGGTCACGCTCGGCAGATCGGCGAAATCCAGCCCGGTGCGGTCGGTCGCGATGACCGGACGCGTGCCCGCCAGCGCGCGCACCAGTGCCTGGCCGACAAAGCCGCCCGCACCGGTGATCAGGATGCGCTCAGCTGCCATCAGTGATCGAGGTGCCGCCATCGACGGCGATCTGCTGGCCGGTAATGAAACGCCCGGCATCCGAGGCGAGGAACAGCGCGGTTGCGGCAATATCCTCGACCTCGCCGACACGGCGCAGCGGGGTCATCTGCCGCCGCCGCTCCATGAATTCGGCATTGGCGATCAGGGGTTCGGACAGCGGCGTGCGGATCAGCCCGGGCGCGATCGCGTTGACGCGCACGCCCTTGGGCCCCCATTGCACCGCGAGGTTGCGCGCGAGCTGCGCGACGCCGGCCTTGGCGAGCGCATAGGCGTTGATGCTGCCATTGCCGCGCAGCGCCGACAGGCTCGACATCAGGATGACGCTGCCTGTGCCGCCCCCGGCCATATGCGGCAGCGCCAGGCCGGTCAGCGCGACCATCGAGCGCAGGTTGATCGCCATCACCCGGTCGAAATCGTCGAGCGACCAGCTGCCTGCCTCGCCGGTGATCCCGGCATTGCACACGAGGATGTCGATGCCGCCAAAGGACGAGCGCGTGCCATCGACCAAGGCGGACAGCGCATCGCTGTCGGTCACGTCGCAGGCAATGCCGCGCACGCGATAGCCCTGGCCCGCCAGCACGGTCTCCGTCTCGGCGACATCGCGCGCATCCTCGCTCGACACGACCACATTCGCGCCCGCCTCGGCGAACAGCTGCGCGATGCCGAGGCCGATGCCGCGCGTCGATCCGGTGACGATGGCCGAGCGGCCCGCAAGATCGAACGCGCTGCCTTGCATTGGTCAGTCTTCGATGATCGCCACCGCGCGCGTCCAACCGGCAGAGGCACCGCGGATCTTGTGCGGGAAGCAGCTCACCGTGAAGCCGTGCGAGGGCAGCGCCTCAAGGTTGTGCAGCTTTTCGAGGTGGCAATAGCCGATGTCGCGTCCGGCCTTGTGGCCCTCCCAGATCAGCGAGGTGTCGCCGGTCTCCGCGACCTTCTTGGCGGTATGGCTGAACGGCGCGTCCCAGCTCCAGGCATCGGTGCCGGTGACGCGGATGCCGCGTTCGAGCAGGTACATCGTTGCCTCATAGCCCATGCCGCAGCCGATATTGACATATTCGGGATTGCCGACCGCGCCGCCGGCTGCGGTGTTGACCAGCACGATCTCGAACGGCTGCAGCTCATGGCCGATGCGCTTCAGTTCGGCCTCGACATCGGCGGCGGTGGCGACATAGCCGTCCGGGAAATGCCGGAAATCGAGCTTCACGCCGGGGTTGAAGCACCATTCGAGCGGCACCTCGTCGATGGTGATCGCCCGCTTTCCGCCATCCATCGTCGGGTGGAAATGCCAGGGCGCGTCGAGATGCGTGCCGTTATGCGTGGTCAGCGTGACCCATTCGGCCGCAGCAAAGCCCGCGCCGTCGGGGGTTTGTTCCTGCGTCACGCCGGGGAAGAAATGGCCCAGTTCGGCCACGGTATCGGCATGCTGCTGATAGGTGATCTTGGGCCGCATGAACGGAGGATCGGTGATGACGTCGTTTTCCAGATAGATCGACAGATCGACGAAGGTGCGGGCCATGATTATCCTCTCGGCAATATTGCGCGTAATGCGATGGGCGTGATGATCAGGCCCAGAAGCCCACCATAGACGATTTTCAGGGCGAGAGCGCTGCCCCATGGCAAGGTCGCGATACCGCCCAGCCAGAGCGAGCCTGTGACCGCTGCCGCCAGCGCCAGCGATGCGATAGCCAGCAGGACCGCCCGCGCCACGATGGCTTTGGCAACGGGAGGTGCGCCTGCCAGGGTGCCCGAGACAATTTTCGCGCGTGTCTGCAGGGCTGGCATCAACGCGGCCATGAAGCCCGCTGCGAGGGTCTGCGGGATGAAATCCAGCGCCAGATTGTCCGGCGCGAACACCGCGATCAGGGGCTTCTTCCCGAAGACGAGAAAGAAGAAAGCCGCGCTGATCGCCATCGAGATGACGACCGAAATCAGCGTGCTTGTCCTGATATGCGCGGCGGTGAGCGTCATCCATCGACCCAGTTATAGGCCAGCGGCACTTCGCGAAAGGCGAAGCGGTCGATATGGCGTTCGAGCGCGCCCTTCAGCCCGTCGCGCTGGCCCTCGGCGCTGGCGTTGATCGTGCAGACGAGCGTGCCTTCTTCGGCATCGAGCGTGACCAAGGCGTCGGCGGGCCAGTCCGCCCCGCGCGCATCCTTCGCGAAGGTGATCTCCCCGTGCGTCTTGTCGAAGCTCACAGGCAGATTGTGCTCCCAGTGCTTGCAGACCTGTTGCAGATATTTGCTGGCACTGGCCGTCGGGATGCGGGCGGTGGCGACGAAGCTCATGAAACGGCCTTTCCGGTAACGTCGCCGCCCAGCGTGTCGGCAAACCAGTCGGCGATATAGTCGCAGCCATAGGACATGTTGTCAGCCCCCACATGCTCGACCCCCCCTTCGCGCGGCGTGAAGATCTTGAGTTCGCGCTGCGGGCTGTTGGTCAGCTGCTCGTAGCTCTGGTGCGCATAGTCGACGCTGATCTGGCGATCCTGCGCGCCATGGGTGACCAGGAAAGGCACCTTGATCCGCTCCATCACGCCATCAAGCGTCATGTCCTTCGACTTCTCGTGGAAATCGTCCATGTCCTTCGCGCCGAACACCCAGAGCACGTGTGCCCAGTAATGCGGGACCGGGTTCTCGCCTTCTCGGCGCAGGCGCTTCTGCTGCACTTCGGCCCAGTTGTGGTTCGCACCCCAGACCGCGCCGCTGGCAAAGCGCGGCTCGAACGCGACCGCGCGCGGTGCGAAATGACCACCGAGCGAGATGCCGGTCATGCCGATGCGCTTGGGGTCGACATCGGGCTGCTTTTCCAGCCAGTCGACCGCGGGTGTGGCCCATTTTTCCGAATGCGGCGTCGCGGGCAGGTTGCTGATGCGCAGCGCCTCGCCGGTGCCCGGCTGATCGACGCACAGGGTAGAAATGCCGCGCGCGGCAAGCGCCTGGGGCAGGTTCGACCAGTAGAGCAGCTCCTTCGAGCTATCGAGACCGTTGCAGTACACTACCACAGGCTTGGGGCCATCGCCCGGCGCGCGGACATAGAGCGCAGGGTATTCGCTGCCCTCATAGGGGATCATCACGCGCTCGACCGGGTGGTTGCCCAGCTTCATCGCCCTGGCGAAGGTGTCCTGCGCCAGCGCGAAGGTCGCGACGCGCGCGGGGTTGCCATGGCCCTGCATGCGTTCCCCGACCAGCAGGTAGAGCGCGGCGCGCTCCAGCTTCTTGGAGGCGGAGAGGGTACGGCCGCGCGCCTCGTCCTCGGCGGCAAGCTCGATCAGCTTCTCGCCCATCGCCACCCATTGCTGCAGGAACTCGCCGGTGCCGGCATCCTCGCCATTGGCCGCCGCATCGCGGATCGGCTTGCACATGTCGATGATCTCGCCGATCTTGCCGCCGCTTTCGAGCGCGATCGAGACCGACAGGTTCCAGACATAATTGGGGAAATATTCGAACAGGGCCATGGGGATCAGACTCCGGCAGGCTGGAAAAGGCCTGCGTCGGGCGCAGGATGCGGCATGGTCTGCGGTCCGCCGACGCCGATGCCCCACTGGTCCATGACCATCGGGGCAGGGGTATGCACCTTGGCTTCCCAGGTGGCGTCGTCGACTTCCTCGAGATCGGCAGTATATTCGACCGCAAAGCCTGCGGGCGTGGTAAAATAGCTGAAGGTGTTGTTGCCTGCGGTATGACGGCCGGGGCCCCAGCGGATATCGGTGCCCTGCTGCTTCAGACGGTGGATGCCGCGCATCATGTCGTCGACGCCCAGCATGTCATAGGCGACATGGTTGAGGCAGGCGGGGCCAGGCAGCAGCGCGATGCGGTGGTGCCACTGGTTGCAGCGCAGGAAGCACATGAAATCGCCCAGCCAGTCGCTGACCTTGAAGCCCAGCACGTCGGTGAAGAAGCGGACCATTTCCTTGTGGTCGGGCGAGTGCAACACGATATGGCTGATCTTCTGCGGAATGCCTTCCCAGCGGGTCAGTTCGCGCGCGGTACCGCGCGCGACGTCGCTCGAGATCTCGAACGGCAGGCCGTCCTTGCTGAAGAAGCGGAAGCCATAGCCGCCGCCCAGCGTGTCGAGCTCCTTGGGCGCGAACACGATCTGGCAGCCATAATCGGCGACCTTGGCGTGCAGCGCATCGACATCGGCGCGGCTGTCTGCGGCGAGGGTGATGATGTCGATCCGCTGCGTGTCGGATGCGCGCAGACGCACGACATAGAGCTCGTCATTGCCCTCAGCGGCAAAGTGCAGCATCCCGTCCTTCTCGCCTGCTTCCTTGAGGCCCCAGACGTCGCGATAGAAGGCGGCCTCGGCGGCCAGATCGGTCACGGCATAGCCGACATGGCGAATTTCGCTGACACGTGCCATAATTCTAACTCCTTGATTTGACTGAAAAGGGGCGAGCGTCAGATCGGCTCTGCCACCTTCATGAACATTTCCTGCGTGGCCTTGGCATTGTCCACGAGCGGCCCCTTGCCGATCTGGCCGAAGCAGATCGCGCGCGAGGATTCGACGATATAGCGGCAGCGCTCGAAGCGGCGGTCGCGATAGGCAGTAAGCGCTGCATCGAGAGTGTCGGCCTTGACCAGCTCGTCCGCCAGCACCAGTGCGTCCTCGATCGCCATGCCGGCGCCCTGGCCGAGATGCGGCGTGGTGGCATGCACCGCATCGCCGAGCAGCACGACCCGGCCCTTGTGCCAGGCGCCTTCCAGGAACATCCATTCGAGCGGCTTGTAGACCACCTCGTCATCCTCGGTGATCTGGCCGACCAGCGCCTGGATGGCAGGCGAAGGCACGCCGGCGATCTTGGAGCGCATCGTGCTCGCCAGATCTTCCTTGGCGTACCAGGGATTGCCCGGCTCGGGCGTGGTGACATACATGTACATCAGCTCGTCCGAGAGCGGGACGAGGCCGATGCCGGTCTGGCCTTCATAGGCCTGCAGGCCGATGACATCGGGGGTCCGCTTGAAATTGTAGCGCCACACCGACTGGCCGGTGAATTCGGGCTTGGGCGCATCGGGGAAGATCATCCCGCGCGTCTGCGAATAGAGCCCGTCCGCCCCTACCACCAGATCGAAGATGCCGCTCGACCCGTCGCTGAAGGTGACCGCAACACCCTCGCCATCGTCGACCAGCGTGCTGATGGTGATGCCCAGCCGGATGTCCGCGCCCGCTTCCTTGGCGCGGTCGCCCAGCACCTTGTGCAGCGCCCGCCTGCCGATGCCGACATTGCCCGGATAGCCTTCGACCAGGCGCGGCGTCGGGATGTCCGCAACGCACACGCCGGTCGGGATATAGACCTGGACGCGATCGAAACCGAAACCTGCGTTGATATAATCGTCGATCAGGCCCAGCTCGGTCATCGCGCGGACGACATTGCCCTGCTGGATGATGCCGACGCCATAGACTGACCAGTCGGGATCGCGCTCGATCACCTCAACTTCAAAACCCTTGCGGCACAATGCGATGGCGGAGGTCAGTCCGCCGATCCCGCCGCCCACGATCAAGATTCGCATGTCCTTCATGCCGATATGCCTCTCCCCGCCCGGCATTGCGTCGCCGGGCCTGTTCATCCCGGCCTAGATAAGGGGAGAGCTATAAATCTGTAAATCTTATTGTATTTATGCCTAGGTATCAGTTCTGCAAATGGATTGTGTCAATCGAGCTTGCTGTCGCGGCGCAGCTCCCCGCGCAGCCAGGCCAGCCCTTCATCGGCGCTGCGGGCATGGTTGAACTGCATCATCTCGCGCATCGCCGGAAACTCGAAGGGAATGGGTGCGATCGCCAGCGGAAACATCCGTGCCATCACGCGCGCCAGCCGTTCGTGCATCAAAGCGAGCCGATTGGTCTCGATGATCAGCCAGGGCACGACCGTGAACGACGAGGCGGTCATCTCCATCCGGCGGAAATGCCCCAGCTTTTCCATGATGCTGTCGGCAAATGCGCTGGTACGCTGGTTGCCCATCTGGATGCCGACATGGCCTGCGCGCAGCACATCCTCCAGCGTCACCTCGCCGGCAAAGACGGGATTGTTCTTCCATCCGACAATCACATGGCGCTCCTCGAACAGCAGTTCGGCGGGCTGGCCGGGGTTGATGAACTCCTCGGGCGTGATCAGCAGGTCGAATGCTCCCTGCGCGATCAGATCCGCGCTGCCGTCAGAGGGCAGCACCGCTTCCAGCCTTATGCCCGGTGCGACATGCGCCAGGCGACGCGACAGCGGCGCGATGACCGCAGCGGTGATATAGTCCGACGCGATCAGCCGGAACACGCGTTGCGACGTGGCAGGGTCGAAACTGGTCGAGGTGGTGATCAGCGCATCGATGCGGCGCAGCGTGTCCTGCACCATCGGCACCAACGACTCGGCATAGGGGGTGGGGAACATGCGCTTGCCCTGCAGCACCAGCAGATCGTCGCCGAAATAGTCGCGCAGCCGCCCCAGTGCCGCGCTCATCGCGGGCTGGCTGAGATTGAGCTGCTCGGCGGCGCGCGAGACGCTGCGCGTGTCCATCAGCACGCTGAAGGCGACGAGCAGATTGAGATCGAGACCCTTGAAGCGCATGCGGTTAACCTATCAGTGTGATTGCTGGATTATCATTAAAACAAAAGATTTCACCTATGGCTAGCATTTCTCGTAAACATCTCCCCGATACAGCGGGTGCCCGTGCAGGCATCGCGCGCTTTTGGGGAGATTGATGATGAAGGCATTTCTGCTGGCCACCACCGTGCTCGCGGCTCTGAGCGTTCCCGCCACCGCCATCGCACAGGATGCCACCGCTTCCGAGCAAGCCGAAGCCACCGAAGACCAGGGTCTGGGCGAGATCGTCGTGACTGCGCAACGCCGCGAGGAAAGCCTGCAGCGCGCCGCCGTCGCCGTGACGGCCGTGGGCGGCGAGGATCTAGTCAATGCCGGGATCACCGAAACCGCCAATCTCGGCCGTCTGGTCCCCTCGCTGGTCGTCCAGCCGACCGGCGGGACCACCAGCTTCTTTCTGCGCGGCGTTGGCACCAATTCGCAGAACTCGTTCGCTGAAAACGCGGTCGCGTTCAACTTCAACGGCATCTATGTCGGCCGCCCGACCGCGCCGGCAGGCGTGTTCTACGATCTCGAGCGTGTCGAGGTGGTCAAGGGTCCGCAGGGCACGCTCTATGGGCGCAACGCCACCGGCGGCGCGATCAACGTCATTCCGAAAAAGCCCGTGCTGGGCACGTTCGGCGGCGAGGGATTCTTCGAATATGGCAATTACGACAGCAAGAAGTCGGTCGTCGCGCTGAACATTCCGATCGGCGACACGGTCGCGCTGCGCCTCGCGGGCCAGGTGGTCGATCGCGATGGCTATATCTCGGACGGCTATGACGATGACAAGGGCGAGGCCTTCCGCGCGTCGCTGCTGATCGAACCGTCGGATCGCTGGTCGATGCTGCTGGTCGCGGATTACTACAATCAGGGCGGCAAGGGCGCGGGCGCGGTGCTGCTGCCCGAGGCTCGCTACACGGTCCCCGCGCTGGAAGACCGCGTGAGCATCTCCGATCCGCGGGCACGGGCCGCCATCCGCCAGCTCGCATCGGGCATCTTCGCGCCACCGTTCTGCGGAGGCCCGGGCAATTTCGTCAACAGCGGCTGCGTCGCGCTGCCCGGCACCGACGGGTTCCTGGACAACGAGTTCATCGGCGTGAGCGCCACGATCACCGGCGATATGGGCTTCGGCACGCTGACCTTCATTCCGGCCTATCGCCGATCGGATGTGAACGTTCTGACCTATCTGCCGGGCTTTGCCGGAACGATCCGCGACGTTGCCGAGCAGAGCTCGCTCGAGGTCCGGCTCGCGTCTAACGAGGACCAGCGGCTGCGCTATGTCGTCGGCCTGTTCTATTTCGGCGAAAACCAGGAAACCGAGAATTTCTTCCGCCAGGGCAATATCTCGACCACGCGCTTCACCCCGCGTCTGAGCACCGAAAGCGTTGCCGCTTTCGGCCAGCTGACCTTCGACATCACCGATACGCTGCGTCTCGTCGCCGGTGGCCGTTATACGAAGGAAGACAAGAAGCAGCTGACCTCGGTCGCCTCGGGCGGTCTGCCCGGCCCGATCAATCCGCCGCTCAGCGCGCCGTTCACCGGCGACCTGTCGTTCGAGAAATTCACCTGGAAGGCGGGTCTCGAATGGGATGCCGGTCCGCAGTCGCTGGTCTATGCAAACGCTGCGACCGGCTTCAAGTCGGGCGGCTTCTTCGTCGCCCAGCCGCCGAACAACACCTTCGCGCCCGAAAACCTCACCGCGTTCACGGTGGGTGCCAAGAACCGCTTCTTCGACAACAAGCTGCAGCTGAACATCGAGGCCTTCTACTGGGACTACAAGGACCAGCAGATCACCTTTGTCGGCGGCGTGCGGACCGCTGGCGGCATCTTTGCGCAGGGTTCGACCACGGTGAACGCGGGCAAGTCGCGCATCTATGGTGCCGAGCTGGAGGCCCGGTTCGCGCCGAGCCGCAACGACCTGTTCAGCCTCAACGTGCAGTATCTTAACGGCAAATATGACCGCCTGACCACGGCGAACTTCTCACCCACCGGAGCGCCGGTGACCACGGGATGCACCACGCTGGGCAGCCGTCTTGCCAATCCGGGCGTCAACACCGCGCGCTTCTTCGACATCGACTGTTCGGGCCGCCCGACGGTCAACTCGCCGAAATGGGCGCTGAACCTGGGCTATGAGCGCACGTTCGAGCTGACCGGCGACCTCAATCTCATCCTCGGCGCGCGCGGCAATATCGAGAGCAGCCGCTTCATGAACTCGAATTTCCGTCCGGAAGAACGCCAGGGCAGCTTCGCGATGGCCGATGCCTATGCGACGCTGGAAGATCGCGGCGGCTGGAATATCACCGCGTTCATCAACAACATCACCGACGAGGAAGTGCTGGCGCGTGCGGGCACCCGCCCGATCCTCGACTTCCCGGTGGCGACGCTGCGTCCGCCGCGGACCTATGGCGTGCGCGTCGGGTTCAATTTCTGATGCGGGGCTGGACAGCCGCACCGGTGCTGGCGGTTCTTCTGGCCGCAGCACCGGTGCGGCTGTCC
>NZ_LSIS01000417.1:0-10831 GCF_001556365.1 Blastomonas sp. CCH1-A6
CCATGCAGCCCGGTGACCACACCCCAAATTACACCTCATTGACGGACGTGACCCGGGCAAACGGGTACCGATGATACCACCGCCGGACGCGAGGCGGTTCTCGCGTCTTGTGAATTCCAATGTCTGGATCAACGGCTATAACGTCGTCTGGTCAGGCCGATATGCCAACCAGGTTGGCGATCTCATCGTTCCGTCGATCGCGTCAGAGATTTCCGACATTCGAGGTGGCGCGGAGCAGGAATTTCCCATCGATTATTCGATCGCGATGGGCTCCATCCCGTATGTCAGCGCCAGCGAAATCCTTCGCGGCGATGCTGTGCTGTCGCGCGTAGCCGGCCGCGACATCATCATCGGCACCAACGCAAGTGGCGCAGGCAATCGTTATTCGGTTCCCGGCCACGGCCCGTCGGCCAGCGTTTTTGTAAGCGCGCTGGCGGCCGAAACGCTCTTGGCAGGCGCTCCGAGCACATATGGCTGGTGGCTACCCTTTCTTCTTGCCCTCGCGGTGACTGCGATGATGATGCGGGTGTCCAGAACGCCGCTCGTTCTCGGCATGCTTGTTCTCCTGCCGACCTGTGCACTGGGACTGCCGTTTCTGCTCGAATCTGCCGGGTATTACACAGCAATCATGCCGGCCACCGTCCTGATGCTCGGCTCAATGGGCCATCTTGCCTGGCAACTGCACCGTCAGCGCTTCGACGAGAGAGGCATGCTCAACGAAGTCTCCGGCCACCCCAATCTCAACGCCCTGCGTGCAGAAGGGGCAGAGACCCAGGACGGACTGATCGCTGCCCGAATCCACAATTATGCTGAAGCGGCCACAGCCCTGCCAGTTGCCGCTGAGAAAGAGCTTGTCGAGCAGATCATTCTGCGGCTCTCCCTCGGGAATGGCGGTTGCAAGGTGTATCACGGCGACGAAGGCATCTTCATGTGGCTGGTGCCGGGTACATCGATCAACAATGTGGGTGATCAGCTCGCCGGGCTGAGTGCGATTTTCAGGAGCCCCGCCAATGTTTCGGGCCGACTGATCGACCTGGGTGTTGCGTTCGGGGTCGACGCCGATCCCGGCCGCTCGATCCAGAGCCGCATGTCGAGCGCCCTACTCGCCTGCCAGGAAGCGCAGAATGCGGGCGAACACTGGCGCGTCTATGATCCGACCAAGCTCGAAGCGACCGAATGGCGCGTCACCATGCTGGGCGAACTTGATGCGGCGATCGACAATGGCGAGGTCTGGGTCGCCTTCCAGCCGAAACTCGATCTGCTGTCCGGCGAAATCTGCGGCGCGGAAGCACTGGTCCGTTGGACGCATCCCGAAAAGGGGCCGATCAATCCCGAGGAATTCATTACCGCGGCCGAACGCCATGACCGGATCGAGAAGCTGACCGAACACGTGCTCAACCGCGCGGTGCAGGTCGCAGCCAGCCTGAACAAGGGCGGGCGCAAGTTCGACATGGCGGTCAACCTTTCACCGCGGCTTATCGGTCATGCGAATCTCAAGCCGATGGTGGTCCAGACACTGCGCCGCCACGGCCTTCCCGCCGAGCGGTTGATACTGGAAATCACCGAGACCGCGGCCATGTCCAGCGCCGAAGCAGCGATGCAGGAGCTGCGCGATCTGCGCAGTATCGGGCTGCAATTGTCGATCGACGATTATGGCACCGGTTTTTCGACGCTCGACTATCTCAAGCGTTGTCCGGCGACGGAGCTCAAGATCGACCGCAGCTTCGTGCGCATGCTGGTATCGAGCCGGTCCGACCGGATCATGGTCAATTCGACGATAGAACTCGCTCATTCGCTCGGAGAAGAGGTGGTAGCCGAGGGCGTCGAGGACAATGAGACGCTCCAGCTGCTTGGTCAAATGGGGTGCGACAAGGCCCAAGGCTATCTGATCGGACGCCCGATGCCCTATGAGGCATTGGTCGACTATCTGGCAGATCACTCGACAGCCAAGGCTGCCTGACCAACAAATCCTTGAAAATTCAAAGCTTTCTAGCCCGTGGCGAATCGCCGCGTGCCGCGCTGCGCAATGTCATTGGTAAATGGCTTGTTGACCATTTTACATTCTGGTAACCTTGTTTCTGGGCGTGTCTCGTATTTCGCGCCCTAAATGGAGTGCTAAAAATGGCAAAGCGTACCAAACAGCCCGTGCGCGGATTCTGGGACTGGCTCCTGGGCGGCGGCTGGAGCAACTGATTTAGAGGTTCCTTTTCAAGGACTTCGATCAGGTGGCCCCGATCGCAAGATCGGGGCCATTTTTGGTACCACCGGGCTACGCTGCCAGCGGCACCGACGAAACGCTGGAGCGTCGTGCAGATATAGTCCGCCGCTCGTCAGTCAAAGGTGACTGGCGATTCGAAAAGGTTAACACCGGAACTGGCAATTCGCGGATGCACAGGCCGCAATATTCAGCGTCGTGGTTCGTTACTTGCCTTTGAAGCGCGGCGGGCGCTTTTCGAGAATGGCATCGATCGCCTCGCGATGATCGTCCATCTGCTGCAGCACCCCTTGCCAGATCGCCGCCTGATCGAGATGCTCGGAGAGCGTCACGTCACGCGCATCCTTGATCAAACGCTTGGTCTTGCGAATCGCGGCAGGCGGGAATTGCGCGACCATGTTCGCAAGCTCCATGGCACGCCCGATCAGCGCGTCGCCCGGCACCACTTCGGACACCAGGCCATAGCGTTCGGCCTTGGCTGCATCGATGAATTCGCCGGTGAGCATCATCTGCGTCGCCTTGGCATGACCGATGATCCGCGGCAGCAGCCAGGCACCGCCATCGCCCGGGATGATGCCGACCCGCAGGAAGCTCTCGGCAAAGACCGCGTCCTCCGCCGCGATACGGATGTCGCACATGCAGGCAAGGTCGCAACCGGCACCGATGGCATGCCCGCGAATCGCCGCAATAACCGGGACCGAAAGCCGCTCCATCGTCATCGGGATGCGCTGAATCTGCGTCTTGTACCAATGCTCGAGCTGCATCGGGCTCATATGCTGCTCGGATGTCAGCGCCTTGATCTGCTTGATATTGCCGCCCGAACAGAAGCCCGGCCCCTCGCCGGTGAGCACGACGCAGTCGATCCCGGGATCGGAGTCGGCAGCCTCCAGCGCGGAGACCAGCGCCGCGATCACCTCTTCGGCCAGCGCATTGCGCGTTTCGGGCCGGTTGAGCGTGATCGTCGCGATCCGGCCCTCGACCGCATAGAGCACGGGCGGCGGCGTGTCGCTTGCGGTGCGGGCGACCCGGTCGGCATAGCCGCCGCCGTGGAACAGCAACGGCGGCTTGCCCTCGCTCTCGTAATCGACGACCTCTCCGACCATGATCACATGATCGCCGCCTTCATAAAGATGCCGCGTGTTGCAGATCAGCCTTGCCGAACAGCCCTGGATGTTGGGCAGCCCCTCCTCCCCGATATCGAGCCCGGCAAACTTGTCCTCGATCCGGGAGGCGAAGCGGTTGGAAAGATCGTCCTGATCGCTCGCCAGGATGTGCACTGCGAACTGGCCTGCCTGCTCGAACGCTGTCATCGACCGAGCCGAGCGGGCCAGCGACCACAGGATCAGCGGCGGATCGAGCGACACCGAGTTGAAGCTGTTCGCGGTCACCCCGACCGGCGCGCCATTGGCATCGCGGGTGGTGACGATGGTGACGCCGGTGGCAAACTGCCCCAGCGCATTGCGATAGGTCTTGGGATCGAAATGGGCCATTCCCCTGCCCTAGCCGCACGCGATTGCCCCGCGCAACGGCAAAAGTCCGGCGCCTGATCGGGACAATTTGCTTGGCCGGTTTTGCCATGGCCAGTACACTGGCAGCCGAGACACAGGGCGGCGGGGCAGCGACGGCAATGAGCGGCGAATTCGAAATGGCAGGCGCTATTGCCGAGGGCGGAATGTGGGCGCGCGTCGCCGAACCCGAGGCCGGCGAGGCGCATGCCGAAGGCCATGGCAAATGCCTCAATTGCGGGACGCTCCTCGCTGGACCGCACTGTCATCAGTGCGGCCAGGCGGCGCATGTGCATCGCTCGATCTCGGCCTTCTGGCACGACATCCTGCACGGGGTGCTGCATTTTGACGGCAAGTTCTGGAACACGCTGCCGCTGCTCGCCTGGCAACCGGGGCACCTGACCCGCCGATATATCCATGGCGAGCGCGCCAAGTTCATCAGCCCGATGGCGCTGTTCCTCTTCGCCATCTTCCTGATGTTCGCGATCTTCTCCTATGTCGGCTCGCCCGATTTCTCCGGGAAAGCGGGGGCCGAAGCACAAAAGGAAGGCGTCAAGGTCACCGGCTGGCGCGAGGGCATGCAGCGGGAGATGCTCAAGCTGGAAGGCGAGCTCGCTCCCAAGGTCAAGCAGCTCGCCGCGCTGCCCGCCGACAGTGCCGCTCGCAAGGAACTCGAGGCCGAAGTTTCGGACCTCAAGGGAGAGATCAACGCGCTGTCTTATGCCACCACGGGCAAGCCGCGCTATCCCGACTTTCTGTCGGACAAGGGCGCTCCCGACTCTGTGCCGTTTGAATTCAATACCGATGTCGATACCGGCTTTCCTGCCTTCGACGCCTGGATCAACAAGGTTGCAGCCAAGGCCAAGAAGAACCCGGAGCTGCTGCTCTACAAGATCCAGTCGAACGGCTACAAGTTCGCCTGGCTGCTGATCCCGCTATCGATCCCGTTCGTCTGGCTCGCCACTATCGGCAAGCGCGGGCATCGGTTCTACGACCATGCGGTGTTCACGACCTATTCGATCGCGTTCATGTCGCTGATGTTCATCGCCGTGACGCTGTCGTGGAAGTTCAACATTGTGCCCGGCCTGGTCATCACCGCCGCGCTGTTCTACGCGCCGTTCCACATGTATCGGCAATTGCGCCACGCCTATGGCACATCGCGGATCGGCGCGGTCTTCCGCCTGTTCCTGCTATTGAATTGCACCGGCATCGTCGTGCTGCTGTTCCTGACGATCCTGATCAACCTGGGGCTGATCGGCTGAAACTCAGCTGCCGAAGAAGCGCCGCTTGATATCCTCGGCCAGCCGCGCAGGGCGCAGCGTTTCGGCATCAAGGCAGCACCAGCTTGACTTGACCTCGGCGAGCACATCCTCGCCGCGGCGAATGATCGTCTCGTAGAAGGCGCGCGCGCCGTGCACCTTTTCGAGCATCACCGACGCGATCACCTGATCGTCAAGAAAGGCAGGCTTGCGATAGGTAATCTCGTGCTTGAGCGCGACCCACAGATGCTCGGCCACCGCCTGGGGCGGCGCGATATTCTGCCAGTGTGCGATGACGGCATCCTGCACCCATTTGAGATAATGGGCATTGTTGACATGCCCCATGAAGTCGATCTCGGACGCGTCGACGCTGATGGGATGGTCATGGCGGATGGCAGCGGAGTCAGGCATGGCCGCAATGTAGCGATTTGTGCAGGTTTACGGAAGCGGCAATTGCCGGAGGCTGCAGCGAGCCTCCGGCAATGCTCCAGAGCAATCAGAAGGTAACGCGAACACCGCCGGTATAGCGGCGACCGAAGCGCTCCCACTCGATGGTAAACTGCCGATCGCGCACGAATCGCCGTCCGGGCTGGTTCAGCAGGTTCGAGGCATCGAAATAGACTTCGACATTGGGCGTGATTGCATAGCGCGCCGAAACGTCGAGCTCGTCATCGGTCGTCCAGTAGAAATCACCGCCATCCGCGACCGAACCCAGGCCATCCAGCCAGTCGGTACGCTTCTGGTAGTTGGCGCGGACCGAAAGCCCGTATTTCTCGTAATAGACGCCCAGATTATAGACGATGTCCGAGGTGCCGGGCAGCGGCACCTTGTCGCCATCCGGCGTGGTGGCGCTGCTGTCGTTGAAGGTAAAGTTGGTGCTGAGACCGAAACCACCCATCCAGTCGGGCAGACCGAGATCCTCGGTATATGGCTCGAGCTGGGTCTGCACCGCAATTTCGGCACCGAAGATATGGCCCTTGCCGCCATTGCCGATCGTCGTGAACAGATATTGCGAGCGATCCACGCCACCGCTGTCCAGCGCGTCCGAATTGAAGGTACGGGTCTGATCGAACAGGACGTCCTCGATGCGCTTGTAGAAGACACCGACCGAAATATAGCCCTGAGGCTGGATGTACCATTCGAAATAGGCATCGACGCCATAGGCCTTTTCAGGCTTTGCAAACGGGTTGCCGCCCGAGATCGTCAGGTTCTGGTCGTTAAAGGTGAAGTTGGGACGCAACTGGTCGTAGTCCGGACGCGCGGCACCCGTATTGAACGACACGCGCAGCTTCTTGTCTTCTGCCATATCGTAATTCACGTGCAGGCTGGGATAAACCAGGGTGATGTCATTCTCGACCGTCACCGGCAGGTTGAGATTGCCATTAGCAAACGCACTGCCACGGTTCTTGATATGCTCGACACGCGCGCCGGCGAGCACGCTGCCCCAGTCATAGCCGACCCGACCCGCGAAATAGCCCGCATAGACCTGCTCGCGGACATTGTAGAAATTGTTGGCGAGGAAGGTCGCCGGGCGGTTCTGGCGCAGCACGCGGACGTTGGCGCGCATCTTTTCCAGGTCGAAATAGCGGAAGCTGTAGCCTAGCGGGATCTCGCCCTTGAACGGGATGTTCAGTGACTGGTCGGCAAAGGTTGTGCTGATGCCCAGCGCGGTCGCCTGCGCCGTATTCGCGGCATACTGGATTTCATTGGCTTCCTTGGTCCGCTGGTCGAACTGGAAGCCGAACATCAGCTTACCTTCGCCGCCGAACAGGTCGAGCTCCTTGGTGACATCGAACTTGCCGGTATAGGCCTTGGTGATGTCGACAAAGTCATTCGAGACCAGCGAGGTCAGCGGGCGCTGGAACTGATCGATGTCCACCACGGCATCGCCCGCGCGGAAAGTCGTCGGGTTGGTCGTGGTGATGGTGCGGAACAGGCGGATGCGCGCGAAGTCACGATCGCGCAGGTCATAGCTCACCGTCGGGCGCAGGTTGCGCGTGCTCGGGCTGTCATAGCGCGCTTCGCCGACGACGCTGCGGTCGTCCTTGGCGCGGGTATAGTTGGCGCGCCAGGAGAGGTTCCAGCCATTGTCGAATTCCTGATCGCCGCCGATGGTGGTGGTGAAGATCGACTGTTCGAACGCGCGGAGCGTGGCGCGCTGATTGATGTCGATCCCATAGACGGTTCCGAGCAGCGGCGTGTTGCCAATACAGACATCGGCATAGCCGCTGGTGGTCGGCTGGGCATTCGGGACGATCGCGCAGGCCGAGGTCGCCGGACGGTTCAGGTCGCCCTGACGGTCGTCGAGGTCGAAGATATAGTTGTCGCGCGCTTCGTCATCGGTGAAGGTCGTGAAGATCGACTGCACGAAGAAGCGCTGGCCCGACACCGGCTCCCAGTCGAGACGGCCCGAATAGCTGTAATTCTTGCGCGTCAGCCGGTAGAGCTTGTTTTCGGTCTCGCGCGCCCAGATGCGGTTCGCATTGCCAGGCTGCACGTCCTGCGCCACCGGTTCCCAGTCGTTCTCGAAATTGTCGGTGACCATGTCGCGCTGATAATAGCTGCCAGAAAGCAGCACGCCGATCTCGCCGATGCCGGTGCTCCAACGATCGGAGAGGACCAGCTGCCCCTCATATTCCTGACGGCTGCCGAGTTCGACATAGCCACCGCCGAGCTTGGCCTGGGCATGGAGCCCCTTGTAATCGAAGGCGGAGCGCGTGCGGATGTTGATCTGGCCGGCAACGGTCTCGCCAGTCATGTCCGGAGTGACCGCCTTGCGCACGATGATCTGCGATGCGAGCGCCGAAGGAAGGCTGTCATAGCGCGTGTCGCGGCCTTCGGGGCTGACGATCGAGATGCCGTCGATGGCGAGCGTGGTCCAGTTGATCGGCGCTCCGCGCAGGCTGATGTAGCGGGCCTGGCCCTGGTCGCGCTGCACCGCGACGCCGGGCAGACGGCCCGCGGCCTGGGCGATGTTCTGATCGGGCAGACGGCCGATGGCGTCCGATGCCGCGACGCTGACCAGCGAATCCGAGTTGCGCTGGACGATCAGCGCGGCGGCTTCCGATTCGGCGATCGGGCGCGAGCCGCGCACGATGATGTCGCCCTCGGTATTTTCGGCTTCCGGCTGCGCCTGTGCGTCCTGCGCCAGTGCTACCGAAGGAAAAAGCGCCACCGCTGCAATGCTGCCCAGCAGAGCGCAACGTGCGCGCGACACGGCGCGCGAGCGACAACCCGTAACAATTTTCATGAAATGCCCCCGACTCAACCGGCACACCATCGGCCGTTGCCGGGCCCGCTAACAGCGCTCCAAGACGGGTGGATGAAATTCAGGTTTCAGTTTTGCGTCACTTCTTGCACAAAACTGTCATCAACGCGCCATATCGACGTGGCAGCGGCCCTCGACCGCAATTTGACTTCGAAAAAGGATTTCCTGTCATGGCCGCTCGTTCTTCCGCCACCCTGTTCGGGGTGAGCCTATTCGCCTTGCTGGCCAGCGCCTGCGCGCCCAAGGAAATCCCGCTCGAGGTGCGAATTGCCAATGCGCTGCCCGCCATCGACGTGCCCGCGACCGTCGAGACCGTCCCCGTCGGCACCGCCAATGCGGATGCGGCGGACGATCCGGCAATCTGGCGCAACCCGGCCAATCCCGCCGCCAGCCTGATCGTCGGCACCGACAAGAAGGCCGGGCTCTATGTCTATGGCTTGGACGGCAAGGTGCGCGGATCGTCGCTCACCGGGCGGTATAACAACGTGACGCTGTTCGCGGGCGAGCATGGCATCGTCGTCATCGCCAGCGATCGGACCGATCCGGTCAATTCCAAGCTCGCGCTGTTCCTGCTCGATCCTGCGACCGGTTCGCTGTCGCCGCTGGCGAGCGTGCCGAGCGGTGCGGGCGAAGGCTATGGCGTGTGCGTTGCCCCTGCCCCGCGCATCGCGATGGTCGGCGCGCCCGATGCGATGACCGCCTATGCCGCGATCAAGGACGGCACCGTCCGCGAGATCCGGATCACGCACAAAAATGGAAAGGTCGAGCACGAGCCGGGCGCAACCTGGAAGCTCAAGACCCAGATCGAGGGGTGCGTGGTCGATCCCGCCACCGGCGCGCTCTATGTCGGCGAAGAGGATGTCGGCATCTGGAAGATCGATCCCGCGCGCCCCCAGGCCGCGCCGGTGCTGTTCGCCGCCGCCGACAACAAGCAGCTGGTCGCCGATGTCGAGGGCCTCGCGCTCGCCACCCGCGAGGGCGCGAGCAGCCTGCTCGTCGCCTCGAGCCAGGGTGACAATGCCTACGCTGTGTTCGACACCGCGACAGGCACGCTGGTCGGCCGCTTCCGCATCAACGGCGGCTCGCTCGACGGCACATCAGAAACCGACGGGATCGAGCTCGCGGTCGGCGATTACGGCCCCGGCTTCGAGCAGGGGCTGTTCATCGCCCAGGACGGCGATAATGGCGGCGGCACGCAGAATTTCAAGCTGGTGAGCTGGGCCGCGATCCTCGCCGCGCTCGGTCTTTAACCTCGCCCGCGATAGCCCGGAACGTCCTGCGGCGGCAGCCACAGCCCCGCAGGCGGTTCGCCTGATTGCCAGAACACGTCGATCGGAATGCCGCCGCGCGGATACCAATAGCCGCCGATGCGCAGCCAGTGCGGTTGCATCTCCTCGAACAGCCGCTCGGCAATGCCGACGGTGCAATCCTCGTGGAACGCCTGGTGGTTGCGGAAGCTGCCCAGGAACAGTTTCAGCGACTTGGATTCGACCATCACCTTGTCGGGCGCATAGTCGATGACCAGATGCGCGAAATCGGGCTGGCCGGTGACAGGGCAGAGCGAGGTGAACTCGGGCGCGGTGAAGCGCACCAGATACGGCCTGCCGGGGCGGGGATTGGGCACATAGTCGAGCACAGCCTCTTCGGGAGAGGTCGGCATCGGGCTGTCTTTGCCCAGAAAGCGTGTTTGGGGTTGATCAGTCATGCGCCTCATCTAATGCGGCACACGGCTGATGTCATCTCCCGCCCCGCATTCAGCGCCGATTAAGCGCTCAGGTCGCGTGGCGGAAGATCGAACTGGGGATGGTCAGCCTTTTGTCGGACCGGTCGCATGCGCACCGGCCGCATCAGCTATACGGGGAATTTCGTCGGCATGAACGGTGACGGCCGCAAGATCATTGGGATGCTATTGGCAGCAGGCCTGCTCGGCCTCAGCGCGCCGGGCATGGCGCAGGACAATCCTGGCAGCTTCTCGCTCCCGGCAGGGGCGCAGCCGAGCCCCCAGCCGCCATCTGACGTGCAAGGTCCGGTCGATGCCGAGTCGACCCCGCCGCGCCGGACGGATGAACCCGCCGAGCCCGCACCGCGTCCGCCAGTGGCGACGATCGCGCCGACCCCGGTTCCGCGCCAGCAGACTCCGCGCCAACAGACCCCGCGCGCGCAGGAAACGCCGCGTCCACGCCCCGCCAGCCCACGCCCAGCGGCGCAGCAGCAGCAGCAGCAAGCGCAGCCCCGCGTGCAGGCGCCTGCCGCGACGCCAGCCCCCTCGCCCGCGCCCGATACGCCGGTCAGCTCGGCCGAGACGCCCGCTCAGGCTCCCGCCGCCGAGCTCCCTGCAACCGACGCTCTGCCCGTGCCCGAACTGCCGGGCCTTTCCGAGCCCGATCCGGCAACCACGCCCGAGACCGACCCTGCCGAGGTTGAAGATGCCGGCTCGATCTGGTGGTGGGCCGCCGCTGGCCTGGTCGCGCTGGCGAGCCTGGTTTTCATGGGCCTGCGCGCGCGCAAGCCAAAGCCCGCAGTCGCTGCCGACACGCCAGTGCACCTGCAGCCGGTCGAGACAGTGCCGACCCCGCCGCTGCGC
>NZ_LSIS01000418.1:0-382 GCF_001556365.1 Blastomonas sp. CCH1-A6
TCGGCGATACGCGTATCGCCGATGCCGAGCGGGCGGTCCTTGACGAGGCGCGGGTCGGTGAACCCGGCGGCCTTGGCGAGCTTGAGGAAATCGCCCCAGTAGAGCGCGCCGGACAGGCACTCGCCGTGCAGCACCGGATCGCTGAGCAGATGCTGCGGCACCCGGCGGCTCGAATAGACGTCGGAGAAATACATCTCGCCGCCGGGCTTGAGCAGCCGGTGCGCATCGGCGAACACCTTGGCCTTGTCCGCGACCAGATTGATGACGCAGTTCGACACGATGATGTCGAAGCTGCCGGGCTCGAGGTCCAACTCGTCCAGCTTCTCGATATCCCCCTCGACAAAGCGCACGTTCGATTTCGCGTAGCCGAAGGTCTCGCGGT
>NZ_LSIS01000042.1:0-23748 GCF_001556365.1 Blastomonas sp. CCH1-A6
GTGCAAGGCCGCTGCCTTGCGCTGTTCAAGGGCGGCAGGCTGGTGGATCAGCGCAGCGGCTGATCGCGGCGCAGGCCGATCAGTGCAGCTTGAGCTTGGGCCGCACGATCTGGTTCACATGGCCGATGACGATCAGCGATATGCCGCGCCACCAGCCGTGGATCGCGATCAGGTGCATGCGGTAGAGCGATTGGTACGCCCAGCGCGCCAGCCGTCCTTCCACCGCCATGCGCCCGCCGACCAGATTGCCCATCAGGCTGCCGACGGTGGAAAAGCGGCTCAATGACACCAGCGAGCCATGGTCCTTGTAGACGAAATCCTTGAGCGGCTTGCCTTGCTGCATCCGGCACAGATTGTCGAAGACATGGCTCGCCATCTGGTGCGCCGATTGCGCGCGCGGCGGGATCGGTCGCTCCTGGCCGGGCAGCAGGCATGAGGCGCAATCGCCCAGTGCGAAGATATGGTCGTCCAATGTCGTCTGCAGTGTCGGGCGGACGACGAATTGGCTGAGCCGGTTGAGTTCGAGATCGCTCATCTCGGTGACGCCATCGGCACCTTTCACCCCTGCGGCCCAGACGATCAGGTCGGCAGGGATCGATTCGCCCGCCTTGGTCTCGACCGAATGCTCGTTGACCTGCACGACCTGGGTATTCTCGCGCACGCTGACGCCGAGCTGCTCGAGCTCGTGTCGCGCCGTGCCTGCCAGCTCGGCATCGATCTGCGGCAGGATGCGCGGTCCCGCCTCGAGCAGCGTGACCTCGAGCTTGCTCTCGTCGAACACCTCGAGGCCATAATAACGCAGCGACTTGGCGGCATTGTAGAGTTCGGCCGATAGCTCCACGCCGGTCGCCCCGCCGCCGATGATGCAGATGCGCACCCGCGCTTCGGGATTGCCGGTGTTATGCTCGTGATTGGCGCGCAGGCACGCGTTGAGCAGCTTCTGGCGGAAGCTGTCTGCCTGGCCGCGATGCTCGAGAAACTGGGCATTTTCGCGCACGCCCGGCACGCCGAAATCGTTCGAGACACCGCCAAAGGCGAGCACCAGATAGTCGTAGCGGATGCGGTGCCGCCCGATCACCTCCTTGCCAGCATCGTCCAGCAGCGGCGCGGTGGTGATATGCCGCGTCGTGCGGTCGATGCTTTCGAGCGCCCCGTTGAAGAAACGATAACCCCAGCGCACCGCATGGCCACCATAGCCGACCTCGTCGAGATTGGCGTCGAGCGAGCCTGCGGCGACCTCGTGCAGCAGCGGTTTCCAGATATGCGTGAGGTTGCGGTCGACCAGAATGATGTCGTGCTTGTCGCGGCCGTATTTGCTGCCGAGCCGTCGTACCAGCTCGAGCCCGCCAGCGCCTCCGCCCACCACGACAATCTGCGTCTTCTGGTCGCTCACACCGGCCCCCTGAATAGTGTCAAGCAAAGTTAACACATATTACCGAGCCACCAAGCGATTTGGCGCGCCCGATCCGATAAAGTTCAGGCGCGGCGGAACGGGCGATTGAGCTGCACAATCTTCGCGTTGAGCATCGCCGCAAAGCTGACCCAGACGAGATAGGGCACGATCAGCCAGCTCGCGAGCACTGAATAAGGCCGCAGCCAGACGCACATCGCGAACACCGACGCCCAGAGAAAGACGACCTCGACCAGCGCCCAGTCGGGCCGCTTGAACTTGAAGAACAAGGGCGACCAGAGCAGGTGAAACACGAAATTCGCGACATAGAGCGCGATGACGATCATCCGGTCGCCCTCGGTCTGCGTGCCGTCCCACGCCAGCACGGCGGCCCAGGCGGCAAGGCCCAATATGATCGTCCAGGCCGGGCCAAACAGCCAGTCGGGCGGCTGCCAGCTCGGTTTCCTGAGGTTCCTGTACCAGGCCCCGATCTCGGTCAGCAGCCCGCCTGCCCCGCCCAGAATGACGGCCCAGGCGATTGCGGCGATGACGGGGGTGCTGAACATGGGTCAGCACATGGGGTTGAGGGGCAGACAAGACAATGCCATCGGCTCTCAGCGCGCATCTTTGCTTGCCGCCAGCGGCTCAAGCTGCTGATATGGTTGCCAATGTTACGAAGACAAAAGGGGTTTCCTGATGCGTATCCGTCACCTGCTGGTCGCCAGCAGCTTCGCCGTACTGACCATGGCAACGCCCCTGGCTGCACACGCGCAGGAGGCGGTGAAGCCCTCGCTGACGCTCAAGGCTGCAAAGGCGCAATTCCGCCCGGTCAGCTTTGCCAGCGCCCTGCCCGCGCCATCGCGTAGCCTGGTACTGCCGCTGGCCAGCGATGCTGATCTCGCGAGCCGCGCCAGCGCGCTATCCGAAGCCGAACGCGCCGGGATCGCCCGTGCGCTCGCCGCAGCGGAGTTCGACTATAAGTCCGGCACGCTCAGCCTGCGCGGGATCGGTGGATGGGACCGCATCCATGTCGTCGGCACCGGGTCGGACCTCAGCGCAGCAGCCGTGCAGAAGCTCGGCGTGATGGCAGGGCGCGCGCTGATGAAGGACAAGGGCCCGATCACCGTGCTGGCAAATGGCCTGCCCGCCGAGGCGGTGGCCGAGCTCGCCACCGGCATGGGCATCGGCGAGTATCGCTCGGACCTCTATCAGGCCAAGGCGCGCGAGGCCGCTGCGATGGCCGCGACGACCATCGTCACCGAAAGCGGCGAGGCCGCCCGCGCCGCCTATGAAGGACGCGGCAAGCCGCTGGTCGAGGCGATGGCCTTCGCGCGCGACCTTTCGAACGAGCCGGCCAACGTCATCTATCCCGAAAGCTTTGTCGAACGCACCCGCGCAGCCTTTGCGGGCGTCCCCGGCGTGACGATCGAGGCGCTCGACGTGCCTGCGATGGAAAAGCTCGGAATGGGCTCGATCCTGGGTTCGGGACGCGGATCGGCGCGGCCGCCGCGCATGCTGATCGTGCGCTATACCGGACGCGGTGCACCTTCGACCGGTCCGGTCGTGCTCGCGGGCAAGGGAATCACCTTCGACAGCGGCGGCATCTCGCTCAAGGCCGGGGCCGGCATGGGCGACATGAAGTTCGACATGTCGGGCGCGGCGAGCGTTGTCGGCGCAGCGCTGGCGCTGGCCAAATCGCGCGCGCCGGTCGATGTCGTCGCGATCGCGGCGCTGTCGGAAAACATGCCCGACGGCAATGCCGCGCGCCCCGCAGACGTGCTGCAGGCAATGAACGGCAAGACCATCGAGATCATCTCGACCGATGCCGAAGGCCGCCTCGTCCTCGCCGATGCGGTTGCCTATGCCGATGCGAAGCTCAACCCAGCAGCGATCGTCGACATGGCGACGTTGACCGGCGCGATCATGACCGCATTGGGCGACGATTATGCCGGGCTGTTCAGCCGCCACGATCCGCTGGCCGATCAGCTGATGAAAGCAGGCGACGCGAGCGGCGACGCGCTTTGGCGCATGCCGCTGCACCCGAGCTATGCCGAGGACACCAAATCGACCATCGCCGATATCAAGAATTCGGGTGCAGGTGGCGCCGGAGCCGGCGCGGGCGCGCATTTCATCGGCGCGTTCGTGAAGCCCGAAACGCCCTGGGCGCATATCGACATCGCAGGGATGGCCTGGGGCGGCGCGAACGATCTGAAACCTGCTGGATCGACCGGCTATGGCGTGCGCCTGCTCGAGCGCTTCGTGCGCGATTTCCAGCCGGTGCCCAAGGTGGCTGGGGAGTGATAGCACGAAACTGGCCCGTCACCTCCGCGAAAGCGGGGGTCCCGCTTTGCTGATTCAGCGTCTGCAAGAAATCGGGATTCCCGCGTTCGCGGGAATGACGGTGGGGTCTGACGCCTCGGGTTACACCCGCTCGATCAGCATGGCGATCCCTTGCCCCACGCCGATGCACATCGTCGCGATCGCATAGCGTCCGCCGGTGCGCTGCAGCTCTTCGGTGGCGGTGAGCGCGAGCCGCGCGCCCGACATGCCGAGCGGATGGCCCAGCGCGATCGCACCGCCATTGGGGTTCACATGCGCCGCATTGTCGGGCAGGCCGAGCTGGCGCAGCACGGCGAGGCCCTGCGCGGCAAAGGCCTCGTTGAGCTCGATCACATCGACCTCGCCCAGCGTCACGCGCGCCCGCGAGAGCAGCTTCTGCACTGCTGGTGCCGGGCCGATACCCATGATGCGTGGCGGCACGCCCGCCACCGCCGTGCCGATGATCCGCGCGCGCGGGGTCAGGCCATGGCGCACCGCAGCGGCTTCGGACGCGACGATCAGCGCTGCCGCGCCATCGTTGACGCCGCTGGCATTGCCCGCCGTCACCGTGCCGCCGGGGCGCACGATGGGCTTGAGCGCACTCAGCGCCTCGATCGAGGTCATGCGCGGATGCTCGTCGGTATCGACGATCAGCGGTTCGCCCTTGCGCTGCGGGATGCTGACCGGGACGATCTCCGCCGCCAGCCGCCCCGATTCCTGCGCGGCGGCCGCCCGCTGCTGGCTGCGCAGCGCGAACGCGTCCTGATCGGCGCGGGCGATGCCGAAATCCTCGGCGACATTCTCCGCCGTCTCGGGCATCGAATCGACGCCATGCACCGCTTTCATCAGCGGATTGACGAAGCGCCAGCCGATGGTGGTGTCATAGACAGCATTGTCGCGGGCAAAGGCGGTGCCTGCCTTGGGCATCACGAACGGCGCGCGGGTCATGCTTTCCACGCCGCCCGCGATCATCATATCGGCATCGCCCGCGCGGATCGCGCGCGCGGCGCTGCCCACCGCGTCGAGCCCCGATCCGCACAGCCGGTTGATCGTCGCCCCACCCACGCTCTCCGGCAGGCCCGCGAGCAATGCGGCCATCCGCGCGACGTTGCGATTGTCCTCACCGGCCTGATTGGCGCAACCCATCAGCACATCGTCGATTGCGCCGGCATCGAGCCCCGGATTGCGCCCGACCAGCGCACGCAGCACCACCGCCGCCAGATCGTCGGGCCTGACGCTCGCCAGCCCGCCGCCATAACGTCCGATCGGCGTGCGCACCGCGTCGCAGATAAAGGCTTCGGTCATGGCAGGTCCTCTCAGGTATCGATCCGGTGGTCTCAGCCCCGGAAATTGTCCTTGGCGACGCGGCGCTCGGCGAGTTCCTCGGCGGAGCGGGCGCGCATGAAGGGATTGGTGGCGCGTTCGAGCGCGATCGTGGTCGGCACGGTCGGCTCGCCGCGCGCGCGCATCGCCAGCACTTGCTCCATCCGCTCGGCCAGCGCCTGGTTGTCGGGCTCGGCGACCAGCGCATAGCGCCCGTTCGATTCGGTATATTCGTGCGCGCAATAGACCGCAGTCTCGCCGGGCAGCGCCGCCAGCCGCGTCATGTTGGCGAACATCTGCTCGGCCGTGCCCTCGAACAACCGCCCGCAGCCCATCGCGAACAGCGTATCGCCCACGAAGATCGCCTGCTCATCGGGCAGATGATAGGCGATATGGCCCGCGGTATGCGCAGGGACGTCGATCACATCGGCCCTGAGCGCGCCCAGATGCACCACATCGCCGCCCTTCACCGTGGTGTCGAACGCCGCGATCCGCTCGCGCTCTGCCTCGGGACTGGTGATCGCGCAGCCGGTTGCCGCCTTGATCGCCGCATTGCCGCCGACATGATCGGGATGCCAGTGCGTGTTCCAGATCTGCGTGATCGTCCAGCCACGCGCCTCGGCCTCGGCCAGCACCGGCTCGGCCTCGGCAGGGTCGATGACGACGGTCTCACCGCTCACCGGCTCGTGCACCAGCCAGATGTAATTGTCGGACAGGGCGGGGATACGCGCAATTTCGATCATGCCAAGCGTTGTGCCCAATCGCACTGCGCTTGCCAAGGGCGCATTGGGAGCACGCCCCCTCTATCATGATCAATAAAGGGGGTGGTGGACAGGGATGGATTCGAACCACCGTTCGGCATTACCCGGGCAGATTTACAGTCTGCTGCCTTCAACCACTCGGCCACCTGTCCACGCGCTTAAACCCAGTGCGTTGACCCCCTGGAGGGGGTCGTTCTTGCCGAGAGGCGGTCCCTTGAACAATTCGTGCTTGCCTGTCAATGCCGACAGGACGAAAAGCTGCAAACTATCAACACCGGCGTTCCCCGCGCCCAAGAAAGAACCACAAACCATGGCAAAACGCGGCGCACGCAACCGCAACCGCAAGGCGGGACTCGAGGGCGGCAAGCTGCCGCGATTCTGGGGGACGCATGCCTGCGAGGCGGCCTTCAACAATCCCGAGCGGCAGATTCGCTGGATTCGCGGCACGCGCGAGGCGCTGGCGCAATTCGATCTGCCCACGGGCGTGTCGGTCGAATATGCCGATGTCGCCGATCTTGCCCGCCTGGTCGCGCGCGATGCGCCGCACCAGGGAATCGTGATCGAGGTCGAGCCGCTCGACGACATGCTGCTCGGCGATGTGCTCTCGGGCGATCCGCTGCGCCCGCTGGTGGTGCTCGATCAGGTCACCGATCCGCACAATGTCGGCGCGATCTTCCGCTCCGCCGCCGCCTTCGATGCCGCCGCGATCATCACCCAGGATCGGCACGCGCCGCCCGAATCGGGCACCATCGCCAAGGCCGCCTCTGGCGCGCTGGAGATCGTGCCTTGGGTGCGAGTCGTGAACCTGTCGCGCGCGCTCGAGGAAATGGCCGATGCCGGTTACTGGCGCATCGGCCTTGCCGGAGAGGCCGAGGACACCCTGGCCGAGGTGCTGGGCACCGGCCCGGTCGCATTGGTGCTGGGAGCCGAGGGTGAAGGCCTGCGCCACAATGTCGCCGGCCATTGCGATACACTCGCGCGCCTGCCGATCAGCAGTGCGATGGAAAGCCTCAACGTCTCGAACGCGGCCGCCATCTCGCTCTACGCGATTCGAATGGATCGGGGGGAAGGCTGATGCGTGCCGGGGGGCGAATGGGGCTGCGGATACTGGCGGTGGCCGCCGCCGCCTGGATGTTGACCGGGTGCCTGCTTTCGCCCGGCAAGTTCGCTGCTGACATGACCGTGATGCGTGGCGGCGGCTTCAGCTTCACCTACAAGGGCGACATCCACCTACTCGGCCTGTCGCAACTGATCGCGATGGGCGCAGCGCTCGACGACAACAAGGCGGAGTT
Organism: Blastomonas sp. CCH1-A6; assembly: GCF_001556365.1. Lineage (NCBI taxonomy): Bacteria > Pseudomonadati > Pseudomonadota > Alphaproteobacteria > Sphingomonadales > Blastomonadaceae > Blastomonas > Blastomonas sp. CCH1-A6. The sequence goes on from NZ_LSIS01000042.1 coordinate 7,086, forward strand.
CACCCCCAGCCCCTGCTATGGCGAGCCCGCCGAGGTCGACGCGGCGGTGCTCAAGACCGCCTATGCCCAGGACGAGCAGGACGGCGAAGGCTGGGCCGAGGAAGCACTCGAACGCGAATGCACCCCCGCCGAGATCGAGAGCCAGAAAGAAGCCTGGGAAGAGCAGCGCGCGGCCAAGAAGGCCGAGGACGCCAAGAATATCGAGATCTTCAAGGCGATGCTCGGTGGCATCGACCCCACCTCGCCCGACGCGATCGACGAGTTCATCACCCGGATCAAGAAGCAGAAGGGCTGGCGCGAGATCGTGCACAAGGGCGACGGCCTGTTTACCGTCGATTATGCGATCTCGGGCCGGATCGACCAGGATTACAGCTTCCCGACGATCGAGAAGGTGCAGGGCATCACGCCGTTCATCGTCGCCACCGCGCGCACCAACAATTCCGTGCGCATCGACGCGCCCGCCTTTGCTGCTGGCGGCCAGACCAGCTTCATGGGCGGCAATATGGGCGGTCTGATGTCGATCCTGCAGGCGGTGGGGTCCTCCAGCAACAGCGAGGAGGCGAAGATCTTCGCCAACCTGCCCAAGCCCGACGGCATGTTCACCATCCGCACCGATGGCGAGATACTGACCAACAACACCGAAGACGGCCCGAGCGTGTCGGGTGCGATGCGCGTGCTCGAATGGAAGGTCAATGCCCGGCGCGATCGCGCGCCCGAGGCGCTGATATCGCTCAACCCGGCCTGAGACCGGACCCGCCACACTGGTTCCGACGGGTCGCACCTGTACAAAGGACCAAGACATGAGATTCGTGCGTATCCTCGCCGCGCTGGCAGCCCCGCTGCTGCTCACCGGCTGCCTGTTGTCGCCGGGCAAGTTCACCTCCTCGCTGGATCTCCGGCGCGATGGCAGCTTCACCTTCACCTATGTCGGCGAGATCGTGGTGACCGACATGTCGCCGCCGCCCGCCGAGTTCTCGGCGAGCCCCTGCTATAGCGACGACACAGGCGACGAGCGCGAATGCACCGAGGCCGAACTGGCGCAACAGCGCAAGGATTTCGACGCGGCGCAGGCCGAAAGCAAGGCGGAGACCGGAATGGTCGGCAATGCCATGGGCGGCGAGATGGGCGGCCTAGGCAGTGACGAGAGCATTGCCGATCTGGTCGAGCAGCTGAAAAAGCAGCGCGGCTGGAATAAGGTCAGCTATCGCGGCAACCGCATCATCGATGTCGAATATTCGATCACCGGCAACAGCACGCATGGTTTCGCCTTCCCGCTGGTCGATGGCGGCAACGCGATCATGCCTTTCGTCACCATCATCGGCCGCAAGGACGGCAGCGTGAAGGTCTCTGCCCCTGCCTATTCGGGCGAAGCGGGCGGCGGCGAGATGGCGGCGCTGGGCGCGATGGCGGGTGCAGCCGATGCCAAGGGCAAGCCTGGACAGCCCAAGCCCGAAGGCACGTTCACTATCACCACCGACGGCCGCATCCTCACCAACAATACCGAGGACGGCCCGACCATGGCGGGCGCGAACGCGACGCTGAAATGGGTCGTCAACAGCCGCCTGTCCAAGGGGCCGGAAGCGCTGATCGGGCTTGCCGGTCAGTAAGCGGTCGCGTAGCGGTTCGCGGATGATCGGACCGCGACACGTGATGGGAATGCTGGCGGCGCTGACAGCCTGCACTCTTCCGGGATGCATCGAGCGTCCCGACGAGAAACTGCTTCGCCCGCCAGCAGAACTGAACCGCGTCATGGAGGCCTTGGGGGGACGCTCGGCAGGCGCCATTGCCGGAGAGGCGCGGCGCGGGTCCGAGCAGCTTGCACGGCGATCGGCGAGACTGACCGCCCCCGTGCTCGCGCGCGCGATCCGGCATGGCGAAAGCCAGGCTGCCCGTGCGGGCGCCAAGCCCATTCCCGCCGACATGCGAAAGCTGCTCATGCCGCATTTCAAGCCCGAGACGCTGTCTGCGACGCGCTGGACGATTGGCACGGGTCGCGTCGATCTGGGCGCGATTATCGCCGAACAGTTCATGGACGAAGGCGCGATCGCGCTGAACCGTCAGGTCGTTTTCTCCAGCACGCGGTTGACCGAGAATGTCTGGATGTGGGCGCACGAACTCGCGCATGTCGAGCAATATCGGCGCATGGGCGTGGATGGCTTCGCCGCCGCCTATATTACCGACTGGCGCGCGATCGAGCGCGAGGCGACCCGCCGGGCAGACAGGGTGACCGCAGCCATCCGCAAGGCCGGCAACTGAAAACGGGCAAAAGAAAAGGCGGCACTGTTCGCGCCGCCTTCCCCTGTTTCTAGCATTTCAACCGGGGAGGGTTAGCTGCGACCCCTGCCCGCTCAAAGCGTCTGCGCTGCCCCGCCCAAGAGGCAGGGCGGATACGATCAGTTGACCGCGTCTTTCAGGCCCTTGCCGGCCTTGAACTTGGGCTGGGTCGATGCCTTGATTTCCATCTTTTCGCCGGTGCGCGGATTGCGTCCGGTCGATGCCTTGCGCTTGCTCACCGAGAAGGTGCCGAAACCGACGAGACGGACTTCGCTGCCCTTTGCCAGCGCGCCGCTGATCGAATCGAACACCGCTTCCACCGCCTTGCTGGCGTCGGCCTTGGTGATACCAGCCTGTTCGGAAACTGCCGAAATGAGATCGTTCTTGTTCATGCCGTGGGAACCCCCTGATTTTTGTTGAATATTGCTGAATCGCGGCTTTGAGGGGGCTGAGTAAGAACCGATTTGACCGGACTGTCAAAGGGAAAAGCGCGCATTTCCGGGCGTTTTGTCGCAATGTTACCGTAATGCGATCCCGGATGCGCGCTTCTCTTTCAGATGCTGCAATGCACCATGCAAGTCAGTGTTTCACTGCTGCTTCCGCAATGTCCGTGGCGGCCACCGGCGGCTGCGCCGCAAGCTCGTCTGCCTCGGTCCAGTCGATCGGCACGAGCGGATCGACCAGGGCGACGCGAAGCACCTCGTCGACATGGGACACCGGAATGATCTTGAGCCCCTGCTTGGCGTTTTCGGGGATCTCGGCCAGGTCCTTCTCGTTTTCCTGCGGGATCAGCACCGTGGTGATACCGCCACGCAGCGCCGCGAGCAGCTTTTCCTTCAGGCCCCCGATCGGCAGCACGCGGCCACGTAGCGTGACCTCGCCGGTCATCGCAACATCGCGGCGCACCGCGTTGCCGGTCAGCGTCGAGATGATCGAAGTTACCATGCCGATGCCAGCCGACGGACCATCCTTCGGCACTGCGCCTTCGGGAAGGTGGATATGGATATCCTTGCGCGCGAAGATGCTGGGCTTGATGCCATAAGCCGGCGCCCGCGCCTTGACGAACGAGAACGCCGCCTGCACCGATTCCTGCATCACTTCGCCGAGCTTGCCGGTGGTCTTGATCGCGCCCTTGCCGGGTACGGTCACCGCCTCGATGGTCAGCAGCTCGCCGCCCACCTCGGTCCAGGCCAGTCCCGTCACCGCGCCGATCTCGTTCTCCGCCTCGCCGATGCCGTGGCGATATTTGCGCACGCCCGCGAACTCGGACAGGTTCTCGGGCGTGATGACCACGGCCTTGTCCTTGCCCTCGAGGATGCGGCGCAGCGACTTGCGCGCCAGCCGCGCAATCTCGCGCTCCAGCGTGCGCACGCCCGCCTCACGGGTGTAATAGCGGATCAGGTCGCGCAGGCCCTCTTCGGTCAGCTCGAACTCGCCCGCCTTCAGACCGTGCGATTCGATCTGCTTGGCGATCAGGTGCCGCTTGGCGATCTCGACCTTTTCGTCCTCGGTATAGCCTTCGAGCCGGATGATCTCCATGCGGTCGAGCAGCGGCTGCGGCAAGTTCAGGCTGTTCGCGGTGGTCACGAACATGATGTCCGAAAGATCGATGTCGATCTCCAGATAATGGTCCTGAAACTTGGTGTTCTGTTCGGGATCGAGCACCTCGAGCAGCGCCGAGGCCGGGTCGCCCCGGAAATCCTGGCCAAGCTTGTCGATCTCGTCGAGCAGGAACAGCGGATTGCTGGTGCCTGCCTTCTTGAGATTGTTGACGATCTTGCCCGGCAGCGAGCCGATATAAGTTCGCCGATGGCCACGGATTTCCGCCTCGTCGCGCACGCCGCCCAGCGACTGGCGCACGAATTCACGCCCCGTCGCCTTGGCGATCGAGCGGCCGAGCGAGGTCTTGCCGACGCCCGGAGGGCCGACGAGGCACAGGATCGGCCCCTTGAGCTTGTTGGTGCGCGCCTGAACGGCGAGATATTCGATGATCCGGTCCTTGACCTTTTCGAGCCCGAAATGGTCGTCGTCGAGGATCGTCTGCGCCTCGGCAATGTCCTTCTTGAGCTTGGACTTCTTGCCCCAGGGCAGGCCGAGCAGCACGTCGAGATAATTGCGCACGACCGTGGCTTCGGCCGACATCGGCGCCATGCCGCGCAGCTTCTTGAGCTCGGCGGTCGCCTTGGCCTTGGCCTCGGGCGAGAGCTTCAGTTTCTCGATCTTCTCGGCGAACTCGTTGACGCCATTGCCGTCATCGCCATCGCCGTTGCCCAGCTCCGACTGGATCGCCTTGAGCTGTTCGTTGAGATAATATTCGCGCTGGGTCTTTTCCATCTGGCGCTTGACGCGGCCGCGGATCTTCTTTTCGACCTGCAGCACGCCGAGCTCGCCTTCCATAAAGCCGAACACCATTTCCAGCCGCTTGACCGGATCGTCCTCGGTCAGCAGGCTCTGCTTGTCGGCGACCTTGACCGAAATGTTCGCGGCGACCGCATCGGCGAGCTTCGAGGCATCGTCGATCTCGGCGAGTTGCACCGCGGTTTCCGCCGGCAGCTTCTTGTTGAGCTTGGCGTAATTCTCGAACTGTTCGACCACCGAGCGCATCAGCGCGTTGACATCGGTACCGCTGACAGCGCGCGCCGGGATGGTCTCGACCTCGGCGAGCACATGATCGCCGCTCGTTTCGAGCCGGTTGAGCCGTGCCCGCTCGCCGCCCTCGACGAGCACGCGCACGGTGCCATCGGGCAGCTTGAGCAGCTGCAGTACGGTCGCGACCACGCCGATATCGTAGAGATCATCGCGATCAGGATCGTCACGCGCCGGATCGAGCTGCGCGACGAGGAAGATTTCCTTGTCCTGCTCCATCGCACGCTCGAGCGCAGCGACCGATTTGTCGCGGCCGACGAACAGCGGCACGATCATCTGCGGAAACACCACGATGTCGCGCAAGGGCAGCAGGGGATAGGTCTGGGACATGGTCAATTCGGTTCAATCCATCTGGGGTTGGTCACCGGCCGTCCGGTGGCATCTCACCGGCTTATATGGTTGCCGGGTCTATCCACGACAAGCGATCCTGCACCCACCCAGGTTAACGCATTCAGAACGGCAGCTTGAAACCCGCCGGCAGCGGCAGGCCCTGCGCCATCTTGCCCATCTCTTCCTCGCTCGCGCGATCCGCCTTGGTGCGCGCATCGTTGAACGCCGCGGCAATGAGATCTTCCAGCATCTGCTTGTCGGCAGGCACCATCAGGCTGTCGTCGATCGACACGCCGAGGATGCGGCCCTTGGCGGTGGCGCGCACCTTGACCAGGCCGCCGCCCGCTGCGCCTTCGACCTCGATCGATTCCAGCTTGGCCTGCGCCTCGTTCATCTGGCGCTGGACGGTCTGCGCCGCTTCCTGCGCAGCCGCCATCATCTCTTCCATGCTTTTCATGCCTTGGCACTCCGTGTTGGCAGGGTTTCGTCTCCATGTGGGGAGATTTCCGCCGCAGTCCAGTCTATTTCCGCATCGGGAAAGGCGGCCTGGGTCGCCTTGACCAGCGGATGGTTCAGAATCTCGTCGCGCATCGCCGCTTCGGCCTGCTGCTCGAGCTCGGCCAGCGTCGGCTGCGCCTCGCCCTCGCCGCGTTCGACCTCCCAGCGCCGCCCGGTGATCGAGGCGAGAGCCTCGCGCAGCAGCGGGACATAATCGTCGCGGCCGGTGGCGGACTGATAGATCAGCCTGTCCTCGCCCAGCTCGATCAGCCGCATGTCCGATTTGACCTGAGCGGCGATCAGCCATTTGTTGGCATTGTCGAGCATGTCGACCAGATCGGCCATGGTCCGCGGCGTGGCGGGTGGCGGAGGCGCTACCGGCTCGGCGGGAGCCGCATTCCAGGGCGGGCTTTCCTCGGCAGGCGGTGGCGGCGGCGGCGCTGCAGCCTCGGAGGGAGAGGGCGCGGTGCCTCCCGCCGGCGCATCGGCCAGCCTGCGGGCGAGCGTGCCCGGATCGGGCATGGTCGCGGCATAGAGCGCACGCAGCAGCGCCATCTCGCACGCCTCGCGGGGGACCGGCGCGCTCTCGATCTCGTCATGGCCCTTGAGCAGCAGCTGCCACAGCCGGTGCAGGCTGGCATGGCCGAGCTTGCCCGCCCAGTCGGCGAGCGCGGCGCGGTCTTCCTCGCCATGCACGGTGCGCACTCGCCCCGCCGATTTCTGCAGCGTAATCGCATGCACCATTGCCAGCAGCCCGCGCATCACGGCGACCGGATCGACGCCCAGGCTGTGCTGCGCATCGAGATCGGCGAGCATCGCGTCGGCATCGCCCGCAATCAGATGCGCGAACAGCCGCCGCATCGCGCCGCGATCGGACAGGCCGAGCATCGCGCGGACCTGTTCGGCGCGAACCTGCGGCGCGCCCTCGCTGGCATCGCCGCCAAGATCGGCATGGGCAATCGCCTGGTCCAGGATCGACAGGCCGTCGCGCACCGAGCCTTCGGCGGCATCGGCGATCATCGCCAGCGCGTCGGGCTCGGCGGTGATCGCCTCTTTGACGCAGATTTCGGCAAAATGGCTCGCGAGCAGTTCGGACGGGATGCGCTTGAGGTCGAAGCGCTGGCAGCGAGACAGCACCGTGATCGGCACCTTGTTCACCTCGGTCGTGGCGAACAGGAACTTCACATGCGGCGGCGGCTCCTCCAGCGTCTTGAGCAGACCGTTCCACGCCTGTTTCGAGAGCATGTGCGCTTCGTCGATGATGTACATCTTGTAGCGCGCGGATACGGCAGCATAGCGCACTGCCTCGGTAATCTCGCGGACGTCGTCGATGCCGGTATGGCTGGCGGCGTCCATCTCGATCACGTCGATATGTCGCCCTTCGGCAATCGCGACGCACGGCTCGCACACACCGCATGGTGCGATGGTCGGGCCGCCCTGCCCGTCCGGGCCGATGCAGTTCAGCGCCTTGGCGATCAGCCGCGCGGTCGAGGTCTTGCCAACCCCGCGCACCCCGGTCATCAGGAACGCATGCGCCAGCCGCTCGCGCCGGATCGCATTGCCCAGCGTCTGCACCATGGCATCCTGACCGATCAGCTCGGCAAAGGTCTGGGGGCGATATTTGCGCGCGAGCACGCGATAGGCCTGGCCACCGGCGGCAGCAGGTACGGCGACAGCTGGCAGGTCCAGCCCGAGCCCGGGCATTTCGCCTGCGTCATTGTCGATATCTTGGGGCCGGGAATCGTCCATAGATGCTGATTAGCCGCTGCTGCCAGTTGATCAAACCGAAACCGCCCGCTTGTTCAAAACAGAGGGCCTGTGAAGGATGCGGCGCTATAGGATGGTAGGAGCCGGACGACCCGCGGCGAAAATCGTTGTGGCTGCTTCCTTCCGGACCTGACCAGATTGGCGACGGCTACGTCCGCCCGACTCCCGAGCGCCATATGGCGAGTTGATGACGGAAAAGCAAGCCGGGCTGAAAACGCGGTCAGACGCCCTGCATGTCATAGCTTTCTGCCGGGACGCGGCAGGTCAGGCTGCCCCATTCCTCGCGCAGGAAGATCTGGCACGACAGGCGCGAGGTGCGCGTCACCGCGACGGCGAGGTCGAGCATGTCTTCTTCCATTTCCACCGGATCGGGCAGCTTGGCGAAATCCGCCGGATCGATGATCAGGTGGCAGGTGGAGCAGGCCATCTGCCCCTCGCACGTGCCTTCGAGCGGCTGGCCATTGGCCTGCGCGACATCGAGCAGCCGGTCGCCTTCGCTCGCCTGCACCGTCTGACGGGTCTTGCCGTCCGCGCTGATGAACGTCACTTCGATCATCGATCACCCCATCTGCCGATTGGCCGCATCAACGATCAAATGCGCGGCGCGTTCGATTTCGTCAATGCCGGTATAGCGCCCGAAGCCCAGCCGGATAGACGAACGCACTTCTGCGCTCGACAGGCCCAGCGCGGTGAGCACATGGCTGGGCCGCCCCGAACCGCTGGCGCAGGCCGAGCCCGCGGAAAAGGCGACGCCGCGCACATCGGACATCAGCCGCGCGACATCCAGCCCGTCGCGGCGGAGGTTGAGATTGCCGGGATAGCGTTGGCTGAGCGATCCGTTGACCTGCCAGCCCGCGAACAGCTCCAGCGCGCGATCGCGCAGCCATGCAACATGCGCGGCATCCTCCTCCGCCCGCTGCGCCGCGAGCTTCGCCGCCGCGCCGAAGCCAGCGCACAGCGCGGGCGAGAGCGTGCCCGATCGCAGCCCCTGCTCCTGCCCGCCCCCATGGATCAGCGGTTCGAGCGCCGTGCCCTCGCGCACCCAGAGCGCACCGATTCCCTTGGGGCCATGGATCTTGTGCGCGGTGACCGCGATCATGTCCGCCGCTTGCGGCAGTGCGACGCGCCCGAAGCCCTGCACCGCATCGCACACGAACAGCGCGCCCGCCGCGTGCGCCAGATCGGAGAGCACCTCGATCGGCTGGATCACGCCGATCTCGTTATTGACCAGCATCGCTGCGACCAGCGCGGTGTCGGGCGTGATGGCAGCGCGCGCCGCGGGCATGTCGACCAGCCCGTCGCAGTCCACCGGCAGCAGCACGACATCATGGCCCTGCGCCTCCAGCCACAGACACGTATCGCGCACGGCGGCATGTTCGGTCGCGATCGTGACGATCCGTCGGCGCGGCGCGAGCGCGGGCAGCGCCCCCCGGATCGCCAGGTTCAGCGCCTCGGTCGCGCCGCTGGTGAAGATCACGCGCCCGCCTTTGGGCATCAGCGCATCGATCTGCCCGCGCGCGACCTCGACCGCGGCCGAGGCCTTGCGTCCGAGCAGGTGCGCACTGTGCGGATTGGCCCATCCGCCCGCGCTCTCCGGCCCGCCGAGCCAGGGCAGCATCGCGGCATAAGCCTCGGGCGCGAGCGGGGTCGTCGCCTGATAATCGAGATAGATCGGGCTGGCAGCGGCCATCAGCGCTTCGTCCGTGCCGCCATCTCGCGCCACAATTCGATAAAGCGATAGACATGCGCGCGGGTGGTCGACGGGCCGAAGCTCACCCGCACCACCTCGCCCGCCGCCTTCTCGTCCCAGCCCATCGCGGTCAGCACCGCGCTGGTCTTGAGCGTGCCAGAAGAACACGCGCTGCCTGCGGATACCGAAACGCCGGCAAGGTCGAACTGGATCAGCTGCGCATTCGCCGCCATGCCGGGCATGCGATAGCTACCGATGCTCGGCAGGCGCGGCGCATTTTGCGCGACCACCTCTCCGCCCGCGCCGCGAATGGCGCTGTCGAGCTGATGGCGCAGGTCCGCCGCCCGGTCGGTCCAGTAGCGCGCGTGCGTCAGCGCAGCGGCAAAGCCCATGGCGGCAGGCACATTCTCCGTCCCACCGCGATAGCCCTTTTCCTGCCCGCCCGGCGGTTCGAGCAGCCCGAGATCGCGCACCAGCAACGCGCCAATCCCCGGCGGACCGCCCAGCTTGTGCGCCGAGACCACGATCATGTCGGCATCGGGCAGCGGCAGCTTGCCCGCGCTTTGCGAGGCGTCGCACAGGCTGAGCGCGCCGCCGTCGCGCGCCATCGCGGTGATCGCGGCATTGTCCTGGATCACCCCGGTCTCGCTATTCACCGACTGCACCACCACCATCGGGCGTCCGCCGCAGGTTTCGAGCGCACGCGCGAGGCTCGCCATCACCAGCTGTCCGTCGAGATCGACCGCGAGCCGCATCAGCGACCGTCCTGCCGGGATGCGCGCCGTCAGCCGCTGCACCGCGTCATGCTCGGTCGGATTGACGATCCAGCCATCGGCCTTGCCCGCCAGCATGGCGAGCGAGATGGCTTCGCTCGCACCGCTGGTCAGGATCACCTCGCCGTCCCAGTTCAGCGCGCCTGCAATCTGCCGCCGCGCCTCTTCGAGCGCCGCGCGCGCCGCACGCCCGTCGCTGTGCGGCGACGACGGGTTGGCCCAGCGCTCGATCCCCGCGATCATCGCCGCGCGCGCCTCGGCGAGCACCGGCGTCGTAGCGGCATGATCCAGATAGATGCGCGGCTGGTTCATCGGGGCAGCGGATCGTGAGGAAGAGAACAACGGCTCATCGCGTTCCTCTAACCGCAGTCAGGCGCGAATCCACGCATTTTGTTGCTTTTGCCCGAGCGGATTGCGTATAGCGCCCCTTCCCGGCAGCCGCTGCGACCCTATCGGATGCTTCTGCCGCCCTGATATTCAACATGCCGACATTAGTGTCGTTTCAGCCGAAAGAGCGCAAAACATGCCCGCCGTCATCTTTCCCGGTCCCGAAGGCCGCCTTGAAGGACGCTTCAGCCCCGCCCCTCGCCCGCGCGCACCGGTCGCCATGATCCTGCATCCGCATCCGCAGGGCGGCGGCACGATGAACGACCGGATCACCCAGGCGCTCTACAAGACCTTCGTGCGCCGCGGCTTTGCCACCTTGCGCTTCAATTTCCGCGGCGTCGGCCGCAGCCAGGGCACGTTCGACAACGGTATCGGCGAACTGTCCGATGCCGCCGCCGCGCTCGACTGGGTGCAGAGCTTCCACCCCGAGGCGCAGACCACCTGGGTCGCGGGCTTCAGCTTCGGTGCGCTGATCGCGATGCAGCTGCTGATGCGCCGCCCGGAGATCCGCGGATTCATCTCGGTCGCGCCGCCCGCGAACATGTACGATTTCAGCTTCCTCGCGCCCTGCCCTGCCTCGGGCATCATCGTCCAGGGCGCCGCCGATACGGTGGTGACGCCCGGCGCGGTGCAGAAGCTGGTCGATAAGCTGCGCACGCAGAAGCACATCACCATCCACCACGACGAGATCAGCCGCGCCAACCATTTCTTCGAGCACGAGCTCGACGATCTGATGCACTCGGTCGACAATTATCTCGACATGCGCCTAGCCCCGGATTCGCCGATCCGGTGACGGCGCTGGCCGGATATCTGCGTGCCTTGGTCGAATTGCGATGGCATGCAGATCGGTCCTGCTGCAATGTCATGCCACATGATTTCATGGGGGCAATGCATGTCTGCCAGATCCGCCAGTCTCTCACTGTTTTTGGCCATCATTGTCTCGGCTGGCGTGGGGCCGGTCCCTGCCCAGGCCCAGCAAGCGTCCCCGGAAAGCGAAATCGAGGTCATCGGCCGGCGCCAGACCGAGGAGCAGGCGCGCAGGGAAGCCAACGACTTCGTCAGACGGACGGTGTCGACCAGCAGTGATGATCCGCTGGCGCGCTGGGTCACTCCAATCTGTCCGGTGGTGCTGGGCATTCAGCCCGAATATGCCGCGATTGTCGAACGCAAGATCCGTGCACTCGCGAAAGTGGCAGAAATCGACACAGCACAGGCTCCGTGCAAGACTAATATCGTCGTCAGCTTCACAACCAACGCGCGAGCGGTTGTTCAGCGCATCGCGAAAAAATCGCCGCGCCGCCTGAGTGAAGTCCAGATTCCTGATCGGTCCGCGCTACTCAATGGCACTGCGCCGGTGCGCTGGTGGTATACGACGCAGGAAGCCAGCGTTGACGGGGTGGGTGCGGTCACATCTGACAGCCTTGCTGCCAACAGCGGCACGGCAGAGGGCGGAGGCTCGTCGATCGGCAATGGGCTGCCGACGGTGCAGGCCTATAGCTCGAGCATCGTCCGCACCCAGATCGTCCGCGCGCTGCGCAGCGCGACGGTGGTGATCGATGTCAATCTTGCGCAGGGTGTCCCGCTCGACGCTGTCGCTGCTTATGCCGCGATGGTCGCCTTTGCCGAGATGAAGCCAGCACAGACCCCTCCTCCCAATTCGATCCTGGGGCTGTTTGCGCCCGATACCCCGGTCGCAAGCGCTACCGACTGGGACATTAGTTTCCTCAAGGCACTCTACAGCATCCCCGCGGCCCGAGCGGGCTGGAAACAGAAGCGCATGCTCGTGGGCAGGATCCTGAAGGATTCGGAAGCGGCCGGTCAGATTGACGATGAAGAGGATCTGACCGAAGGGCTGGCAGACACGGTCAAATAACCGGGCGAGGCGCGCCCACGCGTCGCGTCGATACATGGTCGATCCGTAACTGAATATCGATGCTTTTCGATAGCCGGATTATTCAAACCATTATGAATGTATTAGTTTGGTTGAATAAGTCGAAGAATCCCTGCATGATGTAACGGATGCGTCATCAGGAGGCCGAGATGTTTCCGAGCCCGAAACTGCGCCATTCCGTTATTCTTGCATGCTCTGCCTTGCTTGCCTTTCCTGCTACCGGCACCGCACAGGGCCAGAATAGTCCGGGCCTCGCCATCGCCAGCCATGGCGCCGACATACAGATCGAGGTGTTGGGCGAACGCCTGTCCGAAGCCGAAGCGCGCAAGGACGCGCACGACTATATCCGCAAGACCGGCATCATCCGGAATGACGATCCGGTGGCGCGATGGAACGTGCCGATATGCCCCAGAGTGATCGGCCTGCATGACGTCTATGGGCGGATAGTGGAGGACCGGCTGCGCGGGCTGGCGAAGCGGGTTGGTGTCGAGGCGGCCGATGCACCTTGCCGGGCCAACATATTCATCAGCTTCGTGACCGATGGCAAGGCAACCGCCCGGCGCGTGGCGTCGCGCAATCCAACCTTGCTCAACGACGTTCCTCAACATGCCCGCAGCGAACTGATGGACGGCAACGCGCCCGTCCGCTGGTGGTATGCCACGACCCTCGGCACCAGCGACGGCGTCAGCGTCGCTCCGCAGATATCCGCGGCAGAAACGCTCGGGTCAGGCTCCGAGCCGTCTGGGGTTCTGCTGAGTGTCCCAGGCATCCGGACATTCCGGTCCGGCGTGGTGCAGACACAGGTGATCCGATCGCTGCAGAGCGCGACGGTGATCGTCGATATCAATCGTGCCCATGGCCTGCCGCTCGACAGCGTTGCAGATTATGCCGCGATGGTCGCTCTGGCAGAGCTGGAGCCCGGCACTCCTCCGCCGAATTCGCTGCTCGGGCTGTTCGCCAGCGGCGGAACCCAGGCCAGGCTGACCAGCTTCGACATCAGCTTCCTGCAGGGCCTTTACGACATACCCGCTGCCCGCGCCGGCTGGCAGCAGCGGCGCATGCTGGTGGCCAGGCTGGTTCAGGATGCCGAACAGGCCGGGCGGATCTTGGAAAAGCCGTGAGTCAGCACCCGGAGCCCAGCAGGGGCAGCCTGTCCCGGCCATTGGCAAGAGCCTTTCCGCCAGAAATGGCAGCTGTTGGAGCGTGACAATGAAACGCACGACCGTGTTCCTTACCGCAGCTGTCTGCATGCTGGCATTAGGCCACGCACCGGCGATCGCGCAATCGGAGCCCAAACCGGAAATCCACGTCATCGCCCCCGCCGCCAACCCGGCCGAGCTGCGCAAGCAGGCGAATGATTATGTCCGGCGTACGGGCATCGCCAACAGCTCCGATCCGGTTGCGCGCTGGCTTGAACCGGTTTGCCCGAAGGTCGTGGGCATCAATGCCGACCATGCTCAGATTGTCGAAGCGCGGATGCGCGAAATTGCGCAGGTATCGGGAATCAAGACCGCCCCTCCAGGCTGCCAGGGCAATATCGCGGTGACCTTCACCAACGACGCGCGTGCGTTGATGCGCCAGCTGGCGAAAAAGGCACCGAGCCGTCTCGCCGGACTCACACCTGTTCAGCGCGACCAGTTGCTGACGGGCGACGCTCCGATACGCTGGTGGTACAACAGCCGCAGTCAAGGTGCCGATGGCATGAAGACGGCCAATTCGGATTCGCTATTGGCCGGCGCGCAGGCGACCGACGGAAATACTTTCAGCACGGGAATTGGTGGCCAATCTGCGATCGGCCATGGCAACGAGACGGTGCAGGCCTATCGCTCGACCATCATCGGCACGCTGGCTGTTCGCGCGCTGTTCAAGGCAACGGTTGTCATCGACGTCAAGCTTGCGCAGGGGCGCTCGCTCGATGCCGTGGCCGCTTATGCTGCCATGGTCGCCTTTGCCGAAACCACTCCGACCAGCCAGCCCATGCCGAATTCGATCCTGGGCCTGTTCGACGCCGGCAATGTCTATACGAACCCGACCGACTGGGACATCGCACTGCTGCGAACGCTCTACAGCATGCCGCACGCCCGCGCCGGCTGGAAGCAGCGCCGCATGCTCGTCAGCGCGATCCTCAATCCTTCCGCTGCCGGTGACGATCAGGACTGACGCTCCCAAGCCTGCTCAGCCGACCTTCACCACCTGCTCGATTGCGCCGAAAATTGTGTGTTCCTTGTCGTCGTGCACGTCGATGCGCACCGTATCGCCATGCTTGAGGAACGGGGTCTTCATTTCTCCGGTGGTGATCTTCTCGACCATGCGCACTTCGGCGATGCAGCTGTAACCCAGGCCGCCCTCGCTGACCGGGCGACCGGGGCCGCCATCGCTGTCGCGGTTGGAGACGGTTCCCGATCCGATGATCGATCCCGCGCGCACACGCCGCGTCTTGGCCAGATGCGCGATCAGTACGCCGAAATCGAAGGTGCAGTCGTCCGATGCCACCGCACGGCCGAACGGTTCGCCGTTCAGATCGACCAGGAGCTTGCGGTGCAGCTTGCCGTCCTTCCAATAGTCGCCAAGTGCATCGGGCGTCACGAACACCGGTGAAAACGCACTGGCTGGCTTGGACTGGACGAAGCCGAAGCCCTTGGCGAGCTCGTCGGGGATCAGGTTGCGCAGCGACACGTCGTTCACCAGGCCGACCAGCCGGATATAGCCGCGCGCCTCTTCGGGCGTCACGCCCTGGGGCACGTCGCCAGTCACCACCACAATCTCGGCTTCCAGATCGCAGCCCCAGGCCTCATCCTTGAGCAATATGGGATCGCGCGCGCCCATCAGGTCGTCCGAGCCGCCCTGATACATCAGCGGATCGGTCCAGAAGCTTTCGGGCAACTCCGCCCCGCGCGCCTTGCGCACCAGCTCGACGTGATTCACATAGGCCGATCCGTCCGCCCATTGATAAGCGCGCGGCAGCGGCGCAGCGGCATCATGTTCGTGAAAGCGCTCGCGCGGAATGGCGGCATGTTCGAGATCGCGCGCCAGCACCTCGAGATACGGCGCCATGCGGTCCCAATCGTCGAGTGCCGCCTGGAGCGTGGGCACCAGATGGCTGGCATCGGCATACCAGGCGAGATCGTTCGAAACGACGACGAGATGGCCATCGCGGCCGCTCTTGAGAGATGCAAGCTTCATGGGATGCGGCTGCCTTTTGCTGTTGCCGGAATGCGGAGATGCTGCACGCAGCATAGTATCAAATGAAACTTGAATGCAAGACCCGGGCGGCGCGGGTCAGTCATCGGTCAGGGAATCCGCGCGCCCCAGCAGCTTGTTCATCAGCGCGGAGAGCTGCGCGCGTTCGTCATCGTCGAGCACGGTCATGATCTGCGCCTCCATCTGGAGTGCGAGCGGCATAATCTCGGCATAGAGCGCCTGCCCTGCCGCCGTCAGCGCCAGATGGTGCGACCGCCCGTCCGCCATGTTCGGTGCGCGCTGGATCAAGGCGCGCTCGCCCAGGGTCTTCGTCGCGCGGTTGACGGCGACCTTGTCCATCCGCGTCGCCGCCACCAGCTCGCGCTGCGTCGCCTCGCCGACATCGCCCAGCACCGCCATGACCCGCCATTCGGGGATCTTCAGGCCGAAGCGGGTGCGATATTCGCGCGCGATCAGATCGCTCACCGCATTCGACGTGATCGAAAGGCGATAGGGGAGGAAATCGGCAAGGCGAGTTATGCTGCGGGTCATGTTGCGTCGGTCAGGCTATTCAATGTCCAGTTTCACGCCAAGCCAAATCGTGCGCGGCAGGGCACGTTCGATGATACCGGGGCCGCTGATGCCCGCCTGCACGGTCGTGTCGAACAGGTTCTCGCCGCGCAGTTCGACAAGCAGATTGCGGTTCAGCCGGAGCGCCGCACGCGCATCGAGCGTGACCGCATCGTCGAGCGCAAGCTGGCCAAGATCGTCCTCGAACTGCGATCCGACATAGCGCGCCGTGATATTCACGCCGCTGTCACCGCCTCGCGGGAACCAGCCGACCGAGCCGGTGGCAAAGTGGCGTGGCACCTGCGCGGGCCTGCGTCCATCGATCGCCGCCTGAGCTGGCGCAGCCTCCACCTCGGCATCGACATAGCTATAGGCGGCGGCAAGGCGGACATCGCCGATATCGCCGCTCGCTTCGATCTCGACACCCTTCGCCTCGACCGCGTCGAGATTTTGCCGCTGGCTGAACGCACCCGCCGCCGAAACGAAGCCTACTCCGGGAAAATTGCCGGGTCCGCGCGCCAGCGTCACGTTGGCAATGGCATTGTCCAGCCGGTTCCAGAAGACAGTTGCGCCCAGCCGAATGGTGTAGATCTCGTAATCCAGCCCCAGCTCCGCGCCGCGCAGGCGCTCGGGGGCGAGCGCGGCGCGGAGCTGGGG